>DATEPO010000223.1:0-2188 GCA_035273145.1 Nitrospiraceae bacterium | reverse complement strand
AATTGTACGAAATGTAAGACCAAGGCCGTGATCGGCCTTCCGCGACACAACGCCGCGTTCTGCAAACCCTGCTTGAACGGTTTCGTGCATGAGCAGGTGGCGCGGGCGGTGAAATCTGAACGGATGTTCGGGCCGAACGATCGCATTCTTGTCGCCGTGTCGGGGGGCAAAGACAGCCTCACCCTGTGGTCTATTCTCCTCGCGCTCGGCTATCGCGCCGATGCGCTGTATGTCGATCTCGGCATCCCCGGTTACTCTGAGCAGTCGTATGAGAAAGTGCAGCGCTTTGCGGACAAGCTCGGCCGATCGCATGAGACGAAGCTGATGGTCCATACCGTGCAGGAAGAAGCGGGCGGGGGAATCCGTGAATTAGCCATGCTCATTCGCCGGCCGACCTGCTCGACGTGTGGAGCAATTAAGCGTTATCAATTCAATCGAGCCGCAGTCGAGCAGCATTACGATGTGATGGCAACCGGCCATAACCTTGATGATGAGGCAGCCCGCCTGCTTGGGAACGTCCTCCACTGGCAAACGGAATACCTCGACAAGCAAGGGCCCAGTTTGCCGGCCTCGATAGAAGGCTTTGCGAAAAAGGTCAAGCCGTTGTATCGGCTCAGTGAACGCGAAATCGCCGCCTATGCCGTGCTGAACCGCATCGACTATATCGTGGAAGAATGCCCGATGGCCAAAGGCTCCAAGATGCTCCTCTATAAGGAAGTGCTCAATCGCTTAGAAACGGAATCTCCCGGCACCAAACAACGGTTCTATTGCGGATTCCTCGAACGAGACACCGCAACGGAACCACGGACAGGCACCATGCAAGCACACGATCAAGCCGTGCTCCGGCCCTGCACGACATGCGGCCAACCCACCAGCGCAGACGTCTGCTCCTACTGCAAAATGATGGCACGCGCCAAAGCGAAGGCACACTCCACCTAGACGGCCCCCAGTCGAAAAGAATCGACCGACAGTCCCGATGCAAGGAGCTGCACTTCTCCTTTTCGACGTCTCGCCTAGGATTCTCGATAGTGGCACGAGATCACGAAGATCGGGACGGGCGATCGAGGAAATGGCCAGAAGATCAGCGGCGGAGTTTTAGGGAAACAGAGGCGCGAGAGTCAGTCGAAGCAAAAGAAATAGCTGCCTTTCTCCAGACACCGCATCCGTCGGAGTACAAGACGATCGGTTCGATTCCAACGTTTGTGCGGTAGTCCCTTCCATGCCGGCATGCCACCACAGACAATCTAATTCAGCGCAACTATTTCGCGCGCGGGACGGGTGGCTGTCTCGAAAGTTCTCACCACCCTTTTCTTGTCATGAATTGTTAGGCTAACAAGAGATCCCGTTTTGTTTTCTTCGATACAAGGAGAGCGAACCCATGACTTCTGAGACGGCCACTGTTAAGCATGAGGCCAATTTCGTGGCCGCGCATCCATACTGGGCCGGCCTGCTGTTGGGCGCAGCCACGGTTCCGGTGTTTATCCTGCTCTCGGAGCCCCTGGCTCAGCAATGGGGTGCGCTCCTGCTCGCTATGATTGGCGGGGCCTATGTCGGCTTCGCCGCACGGGACGGACGGCGGAGTGCGAACATCATCGAGTTGGTCGGCGGCCTGACATTCGGAGTCGTCGGGCTTGTGGGGCTGCAGTTCAATCCGCTCTTGATCGTCGGAGGATACGTAGCCCATGGGTTCTGGGACCTCTTGCATCACCGCCACGGCCCTTACGCCGACACACCGCATTGGTACATCCCCTTCTGTGTAGTGTACGACTGGATCCTTGGGGCATTCTTGCTGATGTGGTGGTGGTGAGCCTGCTGGTCGTCCCTCGCGCGGGAGAGCGTATGGACCGCATCAACCTCCACGCCCCAACATCCCTACGCCCCAGCCTCCCTGATGAGGTAGGCGCATTCCAGCAGACGCGTGAGCCCCTTGTCACGGAAACGCGGATTGTCGGCCAGTACGTCCTGGGTGCCGAGCCGTTCGATGCGCGCACTGGCGAACAGCCTATGCACCTCACGCTCCGCTACCGAGAACGGCGGTCCCTGCATTTGCTCCTGCGGATATTCCAGCGACACTAGCAACGTGCGGCGCGCGCCGGGCAAAAGACGGTCGAGGTGTGCGACGTAGTCGGCACGCCGCTCAGGCGGAAGGGCAATCAGGGCGGCACGGTCATACACAGCATGCGCGCCG
>DATEPO010000222.1:0-8511 GCA_035273145.1 Nitrospiraceae bacterium | reverse complement strand
CGTGCTCATTTCTTGGATGTTGCCCGCCCTGGATACTGGATAGTCGATTGGAATGCCGTTCGTCCTGTTTGGCCTTTAGAAAACAACACCTGTATAAGTTGAAGAGCGACAGACTGGAAGGCGATTAGATTCATTCGAGTGATTCATTCTCGTCGCCGGCCGATGTGGCCAATGGTAGCCGTGATACCTACCCTGGTACAGTGTTGGAGCGGCACTATTGATCATCTTCCATGGTTCACTCCAGAAGCTGTATGTCCTGCATCATCGGGATTATCTCTGACACGCACGGGCTCATGCGGCCGGAAGCTCTCGACGCATTGCGAGGCTCCTCGGCTATTATTCATGCCGGCGATATCGGCAGCGAATCCGTTCTCCACGCCCTGAACGACATTGCACCGGTCTATGCGGTTCGAGGCAACAACGATACAGGCGAATGGGCTGCGGCCATTCCAATTGCGACACGTGTGACTATCGCGGGGATCTCTATCCAGGTCTTGCACGACGTCGCCGAGCTGAACCGCGTCAGTGGGGCGGAACAGACCCAGGTCGTCATCACCGGCCATTCTCATCGTCCCTCGATAGAGGAACGCCACGGCACCCTCTTCATCAATCCAGGCAGCGCCGGCCCTAGACGCTTTACACTGCCCATATCGATCGCCAAAATGGAGATTCGCGACAAACAACCTGCCCCAACCTTGATTGAGCTGGACCTGAGAAAGTCATCGAGATAAACGGAGGGAGATCACAAAGAAAGGGCCAGAGTGCTGCCGAAACATTTTACGAGAGGATCATCAAAGAGGCAGCCGCCATACGCGGCTCTCACACTAGCGCCGCTCATTCGCTTTGTTATCCGATTCTATTTCCATCCGGCGACCTCATAGCCCCGTTCAGCCAGACAACGATTCATAATACTCACATAGGCCGGATCAGGCGGTGATGGGCTGAAAAGCCCGCCTAGAAAACCGAAGGTAGCTCCGCTTGCCGCCCCTACCGCTGCACCAATTCCCGGCGATCCGGTGATGGCGCCTCCGACTGCACCGCTTGCCGCACCGGCGCCCCCGCCCACTGCCGTACGTCCTGCTACGGCCCCGGCCTTCCCGGAGCTGCTCGACGCGCCGGTCTCTTTCGCAGTCTCACGACATCTCGCGATATCCTGCTTGGAAGTCTCTTCACCCACGGACTGAAGATGAGCATTCGGATAGAGGATGGGTTTGTGCGATGAGCAACTGTTAAGTACGAAAAGACACACAACTGTGCAGGCTAGTCTCGTATAACGCATTCCCATAGGATCATCATAAACGACAGCCTGCATAAAACATATCGGAAGGCTTTGTACGAATAGTTACGGAATGGGCTGTGTTGGTGCAGCTTCTTGTCCTGCAATATCCTATCTCGGCTTTGAGCGCATGATGACATGGGATCACGCTTAAGGCTGATAGAAGAACTGTCGGCCTATTTGTAAAGTAGCTCTATGCTTCGTTGGGCCGCAATTTTCTTTGTGATCTCGATCATCGCCGCGCTGTTCGGCTTTGGCGGCATTGCCGCAGGGGCAGCGGAAATTGCAAAGGTTCTCTTCTTTATTTTCTTGGCGATCTGCGTCACCTTCCTCATTCTAGGACTCTTAGCCGCCAATAAACTTCGATCCTAGTTCACATCGCACGGCGGGCGCTGCTTCCCTTTAAGTTGTTTTATATGAACCACGATCTGACAAACAATAGCCGTACGCCTCTCGAACGACTGTGCCCTCCTTCTGCGGAATGGCCGTACAGACTATGTGCTGCTAGGATATTGCCTCGGGTAGAGAACGGCAATGGAGGAGGAGCCGATGTATACAGAGGACTGGGTGGTGAAGAAGCCAGGTGGCGAGGAGTGGGGAAGCATTCGAAATCTGATTATCGATCCGAATAGCCGGCAACTCTCCTATGCCGATGTTGCTGTGATTCAGACTAATCAAGTGGTTCGTCTACCATGGACCGACATCGAAGTAACCCATGAGGGTATTTTTTTAAAACGGACGCACATGCCATTGCTGAACACAGCGCCATGCCCTTCCATCCCCACATCACTTGATATCCTCGCGGTACCGATACGAGTTCCTGGCAAGATCGGTCAACGCCGACAATGCCTTTCCTCGCCTGTTGTCCCTTAAAATTTGATTCACAAAAGAGTCTTGCCAGAAGCCGATCCATATCAAATTCTCTAGGCGTATCCCTTTTTCTCAAGTCGTATCTTAATAGATAGTCAGTGGCGTGCATTTACTGCCGACTCCACTCTTGTCATGACATAGTACGAAGGTTCCAACTGCACGAGTCTCGTTTATCCCTTGAATTAAGCTTCAACGCTTACGTACGTTTCCCCGCCCATAGCTTATTTTGATGACAGTCATTGTTATGCCTGGCTTACATCGTTGCCCTAAGCATTCACTATACCAAAGGCGTCTCAAATGGTTCGGCAGATAACTTGCTTCGTCGCCTGTAAAGAACCAGTACCTGAAGCACAGTCATTAGGAGGACAGGATGGTGGGACAAGAATATAGTACCGAGCTAAGCGGATTTGCCGAGCTGCGTGAAGGCCCCGGCATTTTGGTTTTAACTCTGGGCGGAAAACTTCAATACATGAATCGCCGCAGTTGCGATTTCCTTCGCATCATCAATGAATCGGCATGTATTCGCACGTCGGGCAGCTTGCTTCCCAGCGCCGTGACCGAAATCTGTAGACAGATTCAGCTTCGCCGTCCTGAATCGGCGATCAGCGATGGGGAGCACTTAGAAATCAGACATGTAGTCGGTGTACCTGAACAACCGGTGTTGCTTCGAGGAGTAGGATTGCCCGGACAGGATGGAGATGCCCGCGTGCTGATTATGATGGAAACCGTGGCGCGACGAGAGACGTCAGTACGGCATGCTAAGGAGCGCTTCCAACTCACTGAGCGCGAGCATAGCATTGTGCAACGACTGGCGAGGGGGTGGACGAATAAAGAAATCGCGGCGGAATTGAAGATTACCGAACCGACGGTCAAGGCCCATATCCGACATATTATGGACAAAACGAAATGCACCACGCGAACCGGCATTGTGGCGCAAGTGCTGCACGCTTAGCGGAAGCAATTCAGTAATGCTGTAATGAAGTAGTGGCCTTAGGATGCTCTCGGCCAGTTGCTCACTTACTTAATTACTTCAGAGTCTTCGAATCACGCTATCCCATATCTTGCAGGCGATGGTCCGGATTGCGCTCGAGTGCAAATGTCTTCGAGCGTTGGGTGGGAAAGAGGACGACGGGGCGATCCGCGCGATCTTTCACAATCAACGCGTCCATGGGCAGTCTGAATGTCGATGGATCGCCCACTAACCATGCGCTGCATTCGAAGGGCAGCGGCGTCAGGACGGTTTCAACCCGGTATTCCTGACGCAATCGATATTGCAACACGTCAAACTGCAATCGGCCGACCGCCGCGACGAACGAGTCCAATTCGCTGAGGCTCCGCAGGATCTGCATCGTGCCTTCCTGCGCCATCTGCATCATGCCCTTATCGAAGGCCTTGCGTTTGCCCACATCGATGGGATGGATGCGGGCGAACATTTCCGGCTGAAATTGCGGCAGCGGTTTAAAATTAAATCCGTCAGTCAATGAAATTGTATCGCCGATGGCAAAGGTCCCTGGATTGATGATGCCGATGATATCGCCGGGATAGGCGATATCGACAGTGTTACGTTCTTGCGCGACAAGGCTATGCGGACGCGAGAGGCGCACCTCTGTCCCCAATCGATGGTGCTTGACCACCATATCGCGTTCAAATCGGCCGGAGCACACACGGAGGAACGCAGTGCTATCCCGATGGCGAGGGTTCATATTCGCCTGCAGCTTAAACACATACGCGCTGAACGGCGTGTCGATAGGATCGATCGACACCTCAACGCCGTCCGCGCTATCGGCGAGGCGGACTTGCGCAGAAGGCGCCAGATCCACGAACGCATCAAAAAAGTTTTCGATTCCAAAGTTCGTCAACGCGGACGCAAAAAATACGGGCGTCACCTCGCCTCGCAAAAACTCCTCGCGTGAAAAAGGATTCCCGGCCACTTCCAATAATTCCAAATCGTGGGCAACCTGTTCGCGAATATTCTCGGGCAATCTCGATTCAGCTTCGAGTCCGTCAAGCGGCGCCTGGACCATTTGCGCTTTCGTCGAGCCGCCTACACCGGTTTTTGAGAAGAGCAACATTCGGCGAGTGGCTCGCTCCACGACACCGGCAAAGTCACTACCCGAGCCGACCGGCCAATTCATGGCGCTGGCTTGAATGCCCAGTACGTCCTCCACTTCCGTCATGAGTTCGAGAGGTGGCCGACCCGGCATGTCCATCTTATTAATCAGCGTCAACACGGGAATCTGCCGCAATCGGCAGACTTGAAAGAGCTTGCGAGTCTGGGCCTCGACACCTTTGGCGGCATCGATGACCATGATGGCGCTGTCGGCAGCCGTCAGCGTCCGATAGGTGTCTTCCGAAAAATCTTGATGGCCGGGCGTATCCAACACATTGATGACGGCCTGCTTATAATAAAACTGCATGGCTGAGGCCGTAATGGAAATACCGCGCTCCTGTTCCATCTCCATCCAGTCCGAGGCCGCCACCTTCCCGCCTTTTCGACCCCTCACCATGCCGGCTGTCCGGATCATGCCCGAGTACAGGAGTAATTTTTCCGTCAGGGTCGTCTTGCCGGCATCGGGATGACTGATAATCGCAAATGTGCGGCGCCGCCCCGCCTCGGCGCGTAGTTCACTCTGCAATTGGGACGCGATCTGTGCCATATTATGGAATTCCTAGGATAAACGTGATTCGTCCGTATCAATGAATGAGGGTAGTTCCGATGAAGAGATTCAGATGGACGTCGGCGGACCGATGAACCATTCGGAGAATGGGAGCATCCTTTAGAAGCATTGAATATTGTTGACCGGCCATCGATTATACCAGATAATTGTGTGTTCCCATACTTAGTATGCTGACACGGTGCCTGCTTCAGGCCAAGCTTAAGAATGGGACTAGGCTTCCCTGGTTATCAGTAGGAGGTTTCCATGCGCGTTCGCTCTCTAATCGCCGCGGGGCTGGTCATGTTCATCGCTGCGGTTCCATTTGTGAGCTGCGATCGGTTTTCACCCGAAGCCAAAAAAGCCAAGCACCGAGAGCGAGGCCTGGCCTACTATGAGAAAGCACAATACCAGGAAGCGCTGATCGAGTTGAAGAACGTAGTGCAAATTGATCCAAAAGACCCCGACGGGCACTATCGCCTCGCCTTGACGTATTTAAAGCTGGGCGGTCTTCCCAATCTTCAGGCGGCTTTTGGTGAATTGAGCAAGACGGTTGAGCTGGATCAGTCGAATCAGGACGCGCAGCTTAAATTGGGTGAAATGTATCTCCTGAGCCAGCAGCCGAGCAAAGCACGGGAGCAGGCCGAAGTGGTCCTGGCTTCAACTCCACAGAACACGCAAGGGTTGATCCTCCACGGTCAAAGCTTGATCAGTGAAAAAGAATTCGAAAAGGGCATTGCCGAACTCAAAAAAGCTCTTGAATTAGACCCGAAACACATTCCGACCTACCTGACGCTGGCTCAGGCGTACCTTCAGATGAAAAATGTTCCCGAGGCGGAACGTGCGCTGAACGACGCGTTGACTGCGGATCCGAAGTCGATTGATGCCATTGTCGCTATGGGAGATTTCAAGCTGCTTACGGGCAAGCCGGATGACGCGGAAATGCAGTACAAGCGTGCGCTCGAGGTTGCCCCCGACAAAGATGTCTTGTATTTGAAATTAGCGGGATATTATCAGTTAGCGAATAAATGGCCTGAAGCCGAAGCCACTTACCAGAAACTAGCCGCCATCAAACCGAAGGATGAAACGCCGCAACTGATCCTTGGCGAATTTTACAAGCAAACAGGCCAACGCGAGAAGGCTCTGGCAAGTTTTCAACACGCCTCTGAGATCAACCCCTCGTCGACCATTGCTCGCGATAAATTGATCGATTTTTATTTGGATATCGGCAAGCTCGATGAGGCGGATAAGTTGGTACAAGCCATTTACGAGAAGAATAAAAAAGAACTTTCCGCCAGATACTTCGATGCCCGGCTTCGTCTTGCCCGCGGCAAGGCCGATGAGACCATTGAGATTTTGCAAGGCGTCCTCAAAGATGAACCGCAACACGCCGGCGCCCACCATATTTTGGGATTGGCGTACGGCCAGAAGAACGATATCCCGCAAGCCCGACGTGAATTGACCGAAGCGGTGAAGTTAGCGCCGAACATGCGGGAAGCACGCACCGCCCTCGCGACCATCCACTTGGCGGAAGGGTCTCCTGATTTGGCCATCGAACAGGCCCAGGGCGCGTTACGTTTGAATGGGAGAGATTTAGCCGCCGCGACGATTTTGGGCGACGCCTACTTGAAAAAGAATGAAATCCAGAAAGCGAAGCAGACGTTTGAGTCCATCGCCAAAGCCCTGCCCAACGAGCAAGTCAGCCGATACCGCTTGGGCCTAATCGAACGGAACGAAAAGAATGACGCGGGAGCCATCGCGCATTTTGAAGAAGCGTTAGCGATCAATCCGCACGCCATCGAACCGCTGGATCAAATCGCCACGATCAAACTGACCCAAGGCAAGGCCAAAGAAGCTCGGGACCGCGTATTGAAACAGATTGAGGCCTCTCCCAAGAACCCCCTGTTCTATAATCTGCTTGGAAAGGTCTGGCTGCAGACCAAAGACACAGCTCAGGCGGAAGCGGCCTATAAAAAAGCTATTGAGATCACTCCGGATCTTCCTCTCTCCTATACCAACCTGGGCGAACTGTACCTCGCGACGGGAAGGCAAGACCAAGCGGTCAAGGAATATGAGGCCGCGCTGGCCAAAAATCCAAAGCTCGTAGGCGCTCACATGATATTAGGCATGATTCACGAACGGAAGAAAGAAGTAGACAAAGCCAAGGCCAAATATGAAGAGGTCCTCAAATTAAATCCAAAATTCGGGCCGGCGGCGAATAACCTCGCGTACATTCTTGGCGAAGAAGGAACGAATCTTGACCAAGCCCTCTCTTATGCGCAAACAGCGCGTGAGCAACAACCGAACGACCCCAGCGTGGCCGATACGCTTGGCTGGATCTATTACAAGAAGAACGCCTATCTGAAGGCCGGCTCTCTGCTGAAAGAGGCGGTTGAGAAGTCTCCGAATAATCCCATCATTCACTACCACTACGGCCTCATTCAACAGAAGAATGGCGACCTGGCCGGCGCAAAGAAAAGCCTCCAAGCCTCGTTGAAGTTGAGCGAGACCTTTCCGGGCGCCGAGGAAGCCAAGAAGATCCTCAAGGAGTTGTGACGCGTTCGAGCCGTTTTTCGCTCTGTCTCCTGGTCTGTATTTCAGTCAGTGCGGCGGTCAGCTCGGCCTTGGCCGAATTGACCGCCGATCATGTGGCCATTCTCGCCAACCGTAACAGTCCCGACAGCCTGACCGTCGCGCGGCATTATGCGGAGCGCCGTGGCATCCCTCCAGAGCGCATTCTTCAGCTCGACCTTCCCACTCACGAGACGATGAGCCGAAAAGCGTATGAAGAACGGCTGCTGGCCCCAGTCCGGGCCATGCTTGAAGCCAAAGGACTCGCTCCAACCATCCGCGTGCTCATCACCACCTATGGCATGCCCCTACGCATCGATGCGCCGCAGCCCAATGAATCGGAACGACGCTGGATCAAGGATGCGGCGGAGCGACAGCGTTTCGCGCGCGGGTATCTGGCACAAATCCCAGAATGGGCTGGACGCGTTGCGCCGGCTCATCCCTCAGAAGATCCCTCGTCTCCACCGTCCAAACCTGAGCCCCTCGAGGGCGATGGTGTACTTTTCGAACGGGTGAACCGTGCTATCAGTACGGCCGTCGGGCGCCTCAAGCAGGCTGAATCTCGTGAGGCGCGCGGTACGATTGAACAATGGAATCAGCAATTAGCTCGTATCATGGTCCAAGCCGGAGGCACCGCGGCGCTTGTTCGCAACATAGAGAGCGCCGACCCACAGACAAGGGCCAACGTGTTGAAGCTCCGCGAACAGGTCCTCTCCGCGCAGACCGCCATTCGCGCGCTGACCGATGTCCCGTCGGACACGAACCGAAAGCAGGCCTACCAACTCACCGATCGAGTATTCGGCCTTGAGGGCATCCTGCGTCTCGCCACGGCTGAGACGGACACGTACAACTACAAGGATGGCGACGCTAGCCTCGATAGCGAACTCACATTATTATGGTGGGATCGTGATCACTATCCTGTGGCAGGAAGATTTCCCAATCCCTTCTTTTACGGAAACGCGTCCATAGGCGATCCTTCGTCATCACGATTGCCGCTCATCGTCGTCAGCCGACTCGATGCGCCGACCCCACAACTCGCGATGGATTTGGTTGAGCGAGCCATGGACACCGAACAGCGGGGGCTGACGGGGAACGCTTACATCGACTCACGCGGCATACAACCGGATGGCACAGTTGGCT
>DATEPO010000221.1:0-3006 GCA_035273145.1 Nitrospiraceae bacterium | reverse complement strand
CCGTAGCTGGCCCAGAGCGGCAACCCGGCTGCGGCGATCATATGCACCACCATCAGGACGAGTAACAGACCACCGAGGGCCGCCAGTCCAATGCCGATGGCAAGCGAAGAGGCGGCAGACCCTGCTTTCCCCAGTTCTGCTTTGACCTCATGCGTGGCAAGTCGGAACTCTTGAATGGCTAACGCCTTCATATCCAAGAGGAGCCCTTCAAGTAATGCGGTTATGCTGGATCGAGGCGAATGGCGTATCGTGTCAGACATAGCGTTACCTCGCTCGAAGACGGGAAAGGGCATACCCCAACCCCGCGCCTAACAGAAGTGCCTGAATCGGATAGCGACGAATGAGCGATTCGACCTCATTGATCGCACCTGTCAGGCCCTGTTCCTGTAAATAATTGCCGGATGCTTCAAGCCGATCGGTCACCGCTCTGGCAGCGCCTCCGAGGCGACCTTCCTGTGGAAGTGTGCCTCGAAGGGTGTCGGCTGCCGACCCGAGTTTTTCTCCGACAGTCGCTGCAATCTGATCGCCCTTATGGCGGGTCTGTGACATGGTGTCCTGAAGTTCGTTTATGCCGCTTCCCGGATTTTGGGTCAATGGTGAGCCTTGACGCTCCATAGGTCCTCCTTCAAGCCGTTACGGTAATGTGTCCGATGGTTGATGGCGATCGGATGAGCAATCCGTGCGAGGAACCGCCATCGATCCCATTTGAGATGAAGCCGATTTAGCGAACGAGGCGCCCGAGGCTTTTCCATGGCTTAGAATGTCCGGGGAAGCCATGAGCGAAAAAATCCCGGCTAAAAGAATTCCCGCCATCATTTTTGCAGCCAACGGTCGCTCGGCAATTCGGTTCCAGAGTGGCATAGAACTGTTCCATCATTCTTCAGTATTGGCGGGAGCCAAATTTGAGAGAACGGCTTGATACTGGATTCAGTGCAGAGCCTCGCTCGCAAAATTCTCCAGTAAGTCGTGTTTCCGTTTCTGCATTTCCGCCCCGAGTTCTTCTAGGCCGTTGCCCAAGACTTCCTCGGCGAGAGGAAACATTTCTCCCTCTTCTTCGCCGACGTGATGCTCGACGTCATGCATCATGTCGAGAAAGGTGCTCTCGAAGGTCTCATCATCCGATTCCATGGCTTTGAGTTCTTTCAACGCCGTTTTCACCGACTGATGTTCTTCGAGCGCTTCGGTCACCATGTCCTGTCCTTGCTTCCCTGATTTTTCCCTGAACGCCGGATAGAAAATCTCTTCTTCGATCGCAGAATGGATCTCTAATTCCTTCATGATTTTGGTTGCGATCGCGGTTTTGTCTTCACCACCTGCCGTTTCATAATCCTCGAACAGGCTGTGAACTCGCTGATGGTCTGCTTTGAGCATCTCGACTGCCTGATCCGATATTCCGCTTTGATGTTCTGCTGCACCATTACCCTGCTCAGCCGCAGCTGTTACTGAGGAGCCGATCATGTTTTCTTTTTGCATGTTTTCTTTTTGCTCAGGCGCTTCAGACCGTTTCACACGAGAACGTTGCCCGCCCTTTCGACCAATGGCAGCCATATGCGCTCTATCTTTGCTGACCGTCTGTCCTCCCTTTCGACCCGCTCGTTGTTTCTTTGCGTCCGGCATGATACCTCCCCATCGGTTTGAGGACTGCCCAAATTTCGTGTCTTCTTGTGTACGGGATGCCGTGCAAGCCCTGGGCCTCAAGATCAGGAGAGGCGCACGCGCTACACCTTTGGATACTCGCATTCTATTCAAGGGTTGTGTGTGATTCATCAGCAGAAATGGAACAACGATGCACATTCCCCTCGCCATCCGGGCTCGCTGATTCGGTGGAAGTCCTCGACAGTGTAGGAGATTTCAGCACTCGCACAGCTTGTCCGTGGGAGGCACAGTCCGTCCGTCTTTCTCGATAGCCGCGCCCTCATGAAATCGGCAGTGCTTCAGCGCGGCCCGTTGTCGGATTGCATCTTTCCTGAACCTGTGCCCGAACTCGTTCCTGTCCCGGCGCCGAGGTGTTGGGAGCTTTCGCAATCCTTCTGTGCCGCAGATTCAGCGGTGCTGTCCGCCGTACCGGCTTTGATGTGTGCGCAGTCCTTCGGGCGAGGCATCGTTGAGCTTGGCCGCTCACGCGTCGTCCGGTCCTGTTTCATCTGGTTCGATTCGGGTGAAGCGGCTCGCGCAGGAACGATCGATGACACGGCAAGGACAGATACACAACACGCAACTTGAATAATGTGGCTGGGGGTCATAGTGTCCTCCTCCTAGGTTTCCAACCATTATAAGGCGCTGAGGCGGTTCAGCCCATCAGTCGGCGATTGGTCCCTCTGTACAAATTAATTGCAAGGACACGACAGTAGATACGTACGTTTCATGTCGAACGATCTGGACGGAGTGTCCGTGTGCGGACAAGCTGTCGAAGTTTCCGACCTGAAAATCTCTCATCCGGAACGCATGGAGACCATGGGGCATGAACCGTTTCAGTAATAAACACGCGAGTTCTTCCTTCTGAGATGCCTACGATGGCATGAGGAAGCCCATTCGAAACAGACGCACGCAAAAGAGGCCCAGTCATTGCAAATGATCCGGGGAAAGCTCGCGAATCGAATCCCTAACCCTGAGGAGGTGGATGATGGCAGCACAGATGGTCGAAACACCGGCAGATCATGCACAGTCGGCGGCGAATGTCCTCTCGATCGGTGTTGGCATGGACCAATCGCAGTGCACGCGTTGCGGAGGATTAATGGTGGCCGATCGATATATCGATTTATTAGACGACACGGGGCAACTCGAATTTACCGCCAATCGATGCATTCAATGCGGTGAGGTAGTGGACCAGATCATTCTCCGCAATCGGTTAGCAAGCCAGGCTCGGCCTGCGCGCGCTCCGCTTGCGCAAGTCGCATAAACAACCAGGCAGCTTCAGTCATCGTGTCTAGCTATTCAGAGCCGGAGCCGCTCCTTCTAGGATGCTCATGATGATGTGAAGACAAGCCTCAGCATTTGAGTAACATC
>DATEPO010000220.1:0-3916 GCA_035273145.1 Nitrospiraceae bacterium | reverse complement strand
CAGAACTCCCAACATCGCCTGTAAATAGTTGTGAATACAAAAATTCTGACGGAGCCGGTGTACACATTTTTCTTAGATTGAGATACAATCGCGCGCGTCTCAATCATCGAGTCTGCGACATTCTCGTGGGCTTCTCTTTGATTGTAGAGCAGGCGTACCGACTGTCCGTCGAGGAGACTGAATGAGAAACGCGCAGTCGCCCGTGGAGGCGCGTAGCTGTCGTAGGTGTGTATGAAGAGTCCGGGCATAGGATGATTTGCGAGGTTCTCGGCGGCATAGCAACCTTATGCAAATTCAAGTTCCGTCCATCTTCTAACTCATGATGCTCACCCGTCCAGACATCGACGGTCAGGTGAGATGCCCCTCAAAGACGACGTATTGGGACGCGATTGGCCTCGGCGTCCTGGTTCTGGTCCCCATGGGAGTCATGCTTAGTGCCACCATCTTTAAGGAGGTGGTACCCTTCCTCGTCTCGTTGAAGTCTCATGCAGCGTTGACGCCGATTCTATCCGACGCGGCCCTCTTCATGACATTAAGCATTATGGTCCTGTCGTGGGCGGCGAAGTCATTCACTCGCGTCGATCGCCGCCCTCACCCCGCGGAACTCACACGAGATCTCTATCGGCACATGTTTGTCCATTCCAAAGATAGTATTGTGGTGATAGACCTGTGCGGCTATTACGTAGAGCAGAATTTACAGCATGAGCAGCTTCTCGGCTATACGCCTCAGGAATTGATCGGCCAGACACCGGCCCTCACGTTAGGAGCGAATGACTTCGTTCGAATGAGGGATGAATTGTCTCGGACAGGGATGTATCGCAGTGAAGCGCTGTGTCGAACCAAATCCGGGCGACGAGTGTGCGTTGACCTCTCCGCCTTTTCCGTAAAGGACGAGGAGGGACACGTCGTGGGCCATGTCTGCATCACGCGGGACATGACTGATCAGAAACGAGCCGAGCAGATTCAGCACGAAGCCCACCACGAATTAGAGCGAAGAGTGCTGGAACGTACATCGGCGCTCATGAAGACGAACGAAGCGCTGAAGGTCGAAGCCGCCGAGCGCAGGCAGGCGGAAGAAGCGCTTCGGGAGAGTGAAGGCCGCTTTCGAGTCATTTTCAACCATGCGTCAGTCGGGATCGCGGAAGTTCAGTCAGACGGTCGGTTCTTGCGCGCGAACGCCAAGCTCTGCGAAATCTTGGGACGCCAAGAAGATGTCTTGCTGAAGATGACGTTCCAAGAGCTGACGCATCCGGATGATCTTCCCGAGAATCTCGCACGACTTCAGGAAACGTTAGAGGGGCGGCGCGAGAGTTGTTCAATCGAAAAGCGCTATCTTCGCTCTGACGGAATGGATGTGTGGTGTCGGCTCTCGGTGTCGCTGGTTCGCACTGCGGGGGGAACGCCCCGACATTTCATTTCCGTGGCTGAGGATATTTCCGAACGTAAACGTACGACCGAGGCCTTGCGGTCGATTGTCGCGGCGACGGCTTCGGTCACCGATGAAGATTTCTTCAGCTCATTCGTCGCGCATCTGCCGCCCGCCATGGGCGTCAGATACGCCTTTGTCGGAGAACTGCTGGACGGAAAGGCGGGATTCGTTCGGACGTTGGTCATATGGGCCGGAAACACGTATGGCGAAAACAAATTATATGAAGTGCATGGAATGCCCTGCGCACATGTGCTTGCGCAATGTCAGCCATATTTTCACCCTCAGGGAGTCCATCGCCGGTTTCGGATCGATTCAGTGTTTGCGGGCATGCAGATAGAAAGCTACTATGGCGTGCCGTTGCGTGACCGGGAGGGACGAGTGTTAGGCGTGTTGGCCGTGATGCACGATCAACCGCTGTCTTTGTTTCCCGGCATGGAACAGATGCTGGCCGTGTTCGCCGCGCGCGCCGGCATCGAACTGGAGCGGAAGCGGACGCTGGAGGCGTTACGCTTCAGCGATCTGGCGCTGCGTCAGCTCATCGAGGAGCGCGAGCAATTGGCGCAAGATCTCCATGACGGTATTATTCAATCGATTTACGCTGCAGCGTTAGGTCTTGAAGAGGCCAGGCGGCTCGTGCCGGAAAATGCTACGGCGGCCGTCGGGCAGATGACGACCGTGGTCGGCGATTTGAATAGTCTCATCGTCGATGTCCGGAACCACATCGTCCGCAAGCCGCGAGAAATTAAAAATGGGCAACAATTGAAGCTTGCGTTGGAACGCTTAGTCAGAGTGTCGCACATGTCCACGGCAATGCAAATCGTCGCGGCGGTCGATCGTGCCGCGGCCGATCGGCTGCTCCCCGGAGAGGCGACGCATGTGTATTACATTGCGGCCGAAGCGTTGAGCAATGCCGTTCGGCACGCAGGCGCAGGTCACTGTCTCCTAGCGCTCCGTCTCGTCAGTGGAGCGGTTCGACTTGAAGTCTCGGACAATGGCTCCGGATTCGATCCGTCGGGGGTACATCGCGAGGGGCATGGATTGAGTAACCTCTCGAGCCGAGCCGTCAAATTAGGCACGACGTTACGGATCTCGACCTCCCCCGGAACAGGCGCCCGCCTCATCATCGATGTACCAAAGGAGCCGAGGGATGACTAAATCGAAGCCGGACCGTATTCGATTGCTGATTGTGGATGACCACAAGGTCGTTCGTCTCGGCTTGATGACCATGTTCAGCCGGCATCGCAGGGTACAGATCGTGGCTGATGCGGGGACCATGGCCGAGGCCATCGAAGAAGCACGGCGGTTGAAACCCGATGTCGTCCTGATGGATGTGCGCCTACCGGATGGGAGCGGCATTGATGCCTGCCGGGATATACGTACCGCCTGTCCGGGCACGCAGGTTCTTTTCTTGACCTCGTTTGCCGACGAGGATGCCCTGCTCGCGACGGTGCTGGCGGGCGCGGCCGGATTTTTACTGAAGCAAGCCGATGAAGAGGGTGTCATTCATGCGGTAGAGACGGTCGCCAATGGGCAATCGATTATGGATCCGGCCGTCACGAATGCACTCTTTCAACGCATGCGGTCGTTTTCCAGCCAGGAGCAGAACAATGTCAACGGGGCGCTCTCGCCGCAAGAAGAACGCGTCATGACCTTGGTCGTAGAAGGCAAGACCAATAAAGAAATCGCGCTCGATATGGGTCTTAGTGAAAAGACCGTGAAAAACTACCTGAGCAACATTTTTCAAAAAATGCAGGTGTCCCGGCGTTCTCAGGCCGCCGTGCTCTTCGAACGCCATCGCATCGGGCGCTAACTTGGTTCGTCAACGATGCTTCCGTGAAGCCGAGACCAAGCATGGGCGGGCGAGCGAATGGGCCATTGCCTGGAGGGTGATCCATCCTGAATAGGGCCATTCGTCTTGTGCGAAGTAGAGACGAAATATGCTTCAGACGACACTGACCGGCACGTTCTTTCTTCGGCTGTTTCGGCAAGGATGACGCGCCGTCCACGTCTGAGGTGAATCATGAAGGTGCCGTTGCGTGTACTTCATGTCGATGACAATCCCATCGATGTCCGCCTCACCCAAGCCTTTCTTGTCGTTTCCGGGATTGAATGCGATGTGGTCCGTATCGACACGATGCCGGCGCTTGACGAGGCGCTTCAACAAGGGGGTTCGATGTAATCCTGTCGGATTTTGTGTTTCCATGCTTATTCGGCGTCTTTCAACGGCTGCATACCGCTCATGAGTTCGAAGGCAATGGCATCGGGTTGGCCAATGTCAGACGCGTCGTCTATCGGCATGGCGGCGAACGTGGATGCCGAGAATGAGCGGAATCGAAGTCTTGCGCGTGATGAAGAATGACGAGGAGCTTCGGACGATACCGGTCGCCATGCTGACCTCATCGCGCGAAGAGCGGGATCTCGCCGAATGCTATCAGATGGGGACAAACGCCTATGTCGTCAAGCCAGTCGATTTTCAGCAATTTGTTC
>DATEPO010000219.1:0-6558 GCA_035273145.1 Nitrospiraceae bacterium | reverse complement strand
GTCCTTGGCATAATACGCGACGAACCCGCCATAGATAATACTGAACACGCAGAGAATGGCCGCAATCGGCATCAATTCGCGCGTAGCTTGCGGCAGAATCTCGAAGGCCACGCGGATAATGGAGAAATGCCCCAGCTTCATCAGCACGCCCGCGTGCAACATGCTTGTGGCGGCCGGTGCCGCCGCATGCCCGACTGGAGACCAGGAGTGCAACGGCCAAATCGGCGCGATGGATGCGAAGCCAAAAAAGATCAGCAGCCAGATTAACGTCGCGAGCGGTCCGGAGAACTTGGCCTGTTCGCGCAGAACCAGAATATCGAAGGTATTGAGACCAGAGAACTTGTAAATGAGCAAAATGCCCATCAGCGCCAAAACGGCCCCGGCAGAGAGGAACAGGACCAGTTTCATCGCGGCGTATTCTTTGCTGTTGGATCCAAAATTGAAGATGAATCCGACCGAGTCCCGCTTTGCTCGCTCCTCCGGTGAGGTCATCGCCAGATAATTTTTGGTGTGGCTGCCCCACATGCCTAAGAGGAGATACATGGGCAGCACGGACATTTCGTAGAAGAAGTAGAGAAAGAAGAGATCCAAGCACATGAATACGCCGATCGTCGCCGCTGCGAGCACCAGCAGGAAAATATAGAATTCTTTGATCCGGTCCTTGATGTGCCAGGAAATGAAGATCCCGGCGAACAACAGAATGGAAGAGGCCAAGACCAGCGGGGTGCCGATTCCATCGACCCCCAGATAAAAGGAAATGCCCAGTTCCTTCGACCATTCATATTTCTGAATAAACTGAAAGCCGCCCTTAGCCGGTTCATAGGCATAGAAGAGGTACAGCGACGCAATCAGCGAGACGAACGCCGATCCGGCCGCCACGAATCGCACGGGAAGCGCCCGCCGATTCGGAATAAACAATAATAAAATTGCCCCGACAAACGGCGCAAACAAAATATAGAGTAGCGTGTATTCGGCCATCTAAATACCGGTTCGCGGTTCGAGGTTCGAAGTTCGAAGTTGATTCTGAACGTCCGAACGTCGAAGGTCGAACGTCGAACGCCCCTCTTCCGCTACCATCGCGCCCCGCTCCAGCCGTTGGACGATGGCCTCTACCGATCCGTTCATGATGTTCAAAAAGGGCGCAGGATAAATACCGATCCAAAAAATCATAATCGAGAGAGACACAGCGATGACCATCTCCCGTCCGGTCAAATCGGTGAGCGACTGCACACCCTCCGCCAGGGGGCCGAACATGGCACGCTCGTAATACCACAGGAAATACGCTGCGCCGAAAATCACTCCTGTGACCGCAATGACCGTATATTCCCAATGGGCTTTGAAGGCCCCCAGCAGGATAAGAAATTCTCCAATAAACCCATTCGTACCCGGCAAGCCGATCGAGGCGAGACCAATAATAAGAAAATACGTCGCAAGCAACGGGACTTTTTTCGCGAGCCCGCCGAATGCCGACAACTGCGTACTATAGCGCCGGGAATACAGAAAACCCGCCATAAAAAACAGACCGGCCGTGCTGAATCCGAGGTTGACCATCGTCAACAAGCTGCCTTGGAGTCCCTGGAAATTCAAGGCGAATAATCCCAGAACCACGAATCCCAGGTGACTGATGCTGCTGAACGCGAGGAGCCGCCGCAAATCCGGTTGAACCAGGGCAATAATGGCTCCGTAGACTATCGCAATGACCGCCAGCATCATCATCACGGTGACCACGCCGCTGCTTTTCGACGCATCCGGCAACAGGGGTATGCTGAAGCGCATAAAGCCATAGGTTCCGAGCTTGATTCCCGCGAGCATGACCGCCACGCCAATGGGTCCTTCCACAAGCGCATCCGGCAACCACGTATGGAAAGGAAACAAAGGCGCCTTAAACGCTAGTCCAAGAAAGAGCAGCCAAAAGATCAAGATCTGTTGACCCAGCGGAATCGGAACGGTCAGCAGGTCCAGAAGGTCAAAGGTATAGGAGGGCTCGATATGATGCATCATCGCCCAGGCGTGGTAGTTCAAGTCGAGCAGCACGATGCCGACCAACATGAAGACGCTGCCCAAGAGGGTATAGAGCACATATTTAAGCGCCGCGTAGTGCCGATCCACACCGGTGCCCCAAAGCTTGATCAGGAAATAACTGGGAATCAGCATCAATTCCCAAAACACGAAGAATAAAATCAGGTCAATCGACAGGAAAATACCCATCGTCGCCGACTCAAAGGCCAAGAGCGCCATGAAGTACGCTTTTGTCTGATGACGAACCGTGTCCCAGGAATAGAGAATGATCAGGGTCGTAAGGAGAGCAGTGAGACCGACGAATAGGACGCTGATTCCATCGACCGCCAGGTGATAACTGATGCCCAACGGGGGAATCCACGGCACGCGCTCTGTGAACTGCATGGCCGCCGTGTTCGGCTGAAAATGATAGAGCCCAATACCGGCGAGGATCAACTCCAGCGCCGCAATGCCGAGCGCCGAGCTCTTCAGCAAATCCTCATCCTGAATCAGCCATAAGATCATGGCCCCCAAAAGAGGAAAGAACAACAACAACGACAGAATCGGAAACCCGAACGTCAGTTCATCAAGCATTGGAATACCGTAGAGTACCGTTTAGGATGCTTAAAATGGCCATCCAACGAGGCCGCAGGGGAGAAAGAAACCGGAGCATACCCTCTGAGATACGTTGAGGATTTTGATGAGACAAGAACGAAGTTGGGAACCATTTTCAGCATCTGCTACTTGAGTGCGATGCCCGTCGGCAGTGCACCGCTCCACCACAGTAAAATCAAATGGACTAGAATAAACAATCCTGCCACGATGATGGCGGCATAATGATGAACCATCCCGCTCTGAAGCCGTCGCCAGGACCGGGCGACCAAGTGATTGCCATAACCGATCACATTGAGACCGGCGTAGACGACATGCTTTTCAATCCAGGTGCTCGCCGCTGCTCCTGACTCCGTGCCTTGTCCAACGGCCCGCACAATGCCGTCGATCACCGTTCGATCGAACCAATCCCACACTCGACCCAATTGTTTCGTCGGCTCCACAAACAAGAGGTCGTACAGTTCATCGACGTAATATTTATGTAGCAGCATGGTATAGACGGCTGGAAATCGTCCGGCGAGCTCAGGTGCCGCCTCGGCACGGACCGCATAGAGATAATGGGCTAGGCCCCACCCTAATAAGGCGATGACCGTGGCAATGCCCATCAACATGAGGACAATTCCCACACCGCCATGCTCGCCGCCGGCCTCAGTGACTGCCGTCACGGGATGTAGAAAGGCATGAAACCAGCCGGATTCAGGGGGCACACCGAGGAACCCTCCGATGACCGCCAACACACTTAAGGCGACCAGGGGGCCAATCATGATGGTCGGCGATTCGTGAACATGCTGAGCCGTATGGTGATCCATGCGTGAATGACCGTAAAAGGTCAGATACGTGAGACGGAACATGTAAAACGCGGTCAAAAATGCTCCGATCGCTCCCATTCCATACAGCACGTACAAATGGTTGATGAACGCATGCGCAAGGATTTCATCTTTGCTCCAGAATCCCGACAGGGGAAAAATTCCTGCAATCGCCAACGTCCCTATCAGGAAGAGCGCATGGGTCCAGGGAATCCGATCTTTGAGTCCGCCCATTTTTCGAATATCCTGCTCCCCACTCAGGGCATGGATGACGGAGCCGGCCGACAAAAAGAGCAAGGCTTTAAAAAACGCGTGTGTCATCAAATGGAAGATGGCCGCCGTATACGCGCCGATGCCACATGCGAGAAACATGTACCCGAGCTGGCTGACAGTGGAATAGGCCAATACGCGCTTAATGTCCGTCTGAACGAGGCCGATGGTCGCCGCAAAAAGCGCAGTGATCCCGCCGATCCATGCCACCGCATTCATGGCCATGGGCGCCATGTCGTAAATCGCGTGGTTGCGGACGATCATATAGACACCCGCTGTTACCATCGTCGCGGCATGGATCAGCGCACTCACCGGCGTGGGACCTTCCATGGCATCGGGCAGCCATGTGTACAGCGGTAATTGCGCCGATTTGCCGACGGCGCCAATGAGTAAGCAGAGGGCGATCGCGGTGGCCATTTCGGTGGACAAGTGACTGACATTCGCCAATACTTGCGTGTAATCCAGTGTTTTGAAGTTGACGAAGACCAAAAAGATCGCGATGAGGAATCCCGCGTCCCCGATCCGGTTCACGACGAACGCTTTCGTCGCTGCCTTGGCGGCAGAGATTCGATCGAAGTAGTAGCCGATTAATAAATACGAACAGAGTCCAACGCCCTCCCACCCGATGAAAAGCACGACGTAATTGTTGCCCATCACGAGGAGGAGCATCGAGACCATGAACAGATTCATGTACGTGAAGAAGCGGGTAAATCCTTCTTCCCCGTGCATATATCCGACGGAATAGAGGTGGATCAGGAAGCCGACGCCGGTGACGACGAGCAGCATGATGCAGCTCAGAGGATCGATCAGAAACGCCAGATTAATGGTCAGATCGCCGCCGAAGATCCATTTATAGGCGATGACTTCACGCGTTTGCCCGGTCTGAATCGTGTTAATGAAGACAGCGATGGAGCAGAGAAACGACAATCCTACCGATCCCCAGGCCAGGCGATGCGCCATGTCATGTGAGTATCGGGGCCCGAGCAGACCGTTCAGAAGCACGGCCGTCAGTGGAAAGAGCGGAATCAGCACTACGAGCACATCGAACACGTTCACGCCGCTACCATTTCAAAAGATTCATTTCATCGACGTTGGTAGAAATTTTTCCTCGGAACACGACAATGATAATGGCGAGGCCGACGGCGGCCTCACCGGCCGCGATGGCAATGATGAACAGGGCAACGATTTGGCCGGCCATCGACTCCAAATAGTGAGAAAAGGCGACCAAGTTAATATTGGCCGCATTCAGCATAATCTCGACGGACATCAGCACGATGATGAAATTCCGGCGGATCAGCACACCGATCAGTCCCGTGGTAAAGAGGACGGCGCTGACGACGATGTAGGCACTTAGTGGAACCATGGACCGATATTCGTGAGCCGTTATTCGTCAACCGCAAAACCGGATCGGATGCATCTTTTTTAGCGATGAACGAATAACGATTAACGTAGCTTCTCTCCTATTTCACCGTTCACCGGCGTCTTGGCTAAGACGATCGCGCCGATGATAGCCCCTAGAAGAAATACCCCGACGATCTCGAAGGCCAACAAGTACTCGCTGAACATTTTGATGCCGACCGCATAACTGGCCCCCTCTTTCAAAACGGCTTCGGCGGGCACATCTCCCTTGGACCCACTGAAGGGCGACTGCATCATCAACAGTACCAATTCGCCGCAGATTGCAACCGCCGCGAAGAGCATCACGACATATTTCGAATGCAGATACCGCTCGTCCGACTTCAGATTCAGCAACATCAACACGAAGAGATAGAGGACCAGAATCGCGCCCGCATAGACGATAATCTGCACCGCGAAGAGAAACTCCGCGTTCAGCAGCACAAACAATCCGGCCACATGCAGCAGCAGCGTCAGCAGGGCCAGCCCACAATGCACAGGGCTTCTCAACGCCACCGTGAACACCCCTGCCACGATACTCACCAACGAAAAGTAGACGAAGAATATTGGGACCATACGATCAGACCTGAGATGAAACGAAATTACGCACTTTTCTCATCGACCTGCTTCATTAAATGCTTAGGCGGGGGTTGCGTGGGCTTGACAACCGACTGCGGGAAAAAATACCGATACTCGCGGCTCTCTTGCCCTTCTTTTTCTTGGCCGTGGGCATAGAGATATTTTTTCGCATCCGTCAAGTGGCGTTCGCCGATGTCGTACAACCGCTTCTTGTCGAACAGCAGCGTCCGTTTGTCGTGCGTCGAATATTCATACATCTTTGTCATCGCCAACGCGTTGACCGGACACGCTTCAACGCAATACCCGCAAAATACACACTTGGTAATGTCGATATAAAATTCGCTGGCAAATCGCTGCAAGGGGAGCGACTTATCTTCTGAACTAATCACTTTGATGCAGTGGGAAGGACACGCCGCCTCACAGAGATCACACCCCACGCAACGCTCATGGCCATCGTCATATCGCAGCAGGCCGAGCGCCCCGCGATGCGTGTCCGGGATTGTCCGCTGCTCTCGCGGGTACTGAAACGTAATGGGACGATGAAACATGTGCTTGAACGTGACCTTCATCGCGTCCCATATTTCCGTAAAAAGGGCGGCTTGCCAAACCCGTTTCGTGAAGGCTCCAACGCTCATATAACCGTTCCCTGGCCAGAGACGCGGCGCACGGGCGGAAGGGCAAAAACCTTCAATGTCTTAACACTCCTCCTTACTCCCTCTTCCGCCGACTTGCCCATGGCCCTTCAAACCTTTTGAATGGTGGCCGAGGTCAACTTGAAATATGGAACCCCGGTATGACGATCAATTTCGACGGCCATCAAATCTTTCATAGGGGGTTCATTAAAGTGCTCGGGGAAAAAGCACGATCCGGGCAACATCGCCAAGTCGGCCTGTACACC
>DATEPO010000218.1:0-6034 GCA_035273145.1 Nitrospiraceae bacterium | reverse complement strand
CAACTCTGCCCCGACTCCCTCTGCTAACCCGGTATGGTAGATGTCGCCGCGTGTGGTAAAGACGGCCTCCGTTTGGAGTCGGACCTCCTTCTCGAACTGCAAGGCTCGGATCTGTCCATCCTCATGCTCCACATGCACAATGCGATCTCGCCGCACCGGCACCCGATAGACCTCCAGGCACTCTGCCCGTACGTGATCCCACCGGACGTCTTTTCCGTTCGTCGCGATTGAGACCGACGGAGAATAGGCGAGCATGGCTAAGGCATACTCCGCCGCTTCATTATTCACTCCGATCACGACGATGCGTTTGCCTTGAACCCGGTAGGCATCGCAGTCTTTGCAAAAAAACAGGCTGTGGCCGAGACACTCGCGCACGCCGGGAATCTCCGGCGGGAGATGGGTCAGGCCCGTGGCGAGCAAGAGTCGATTCGCCCGGTACTGTTTCAATGCGCCTCGAATATCGAATATCTCCCCCTGTTTCGCGATCTCTCGGATGTCGTCCTGAATGATGGCAACGCCATATCGTGTCACGTGCACGCGCCCTTTCTCGAGCAAAGACAATCCGGAGATTCCTTCCGGGAATCCCAGATAGTTCTGGACATCCGGTTCCCATACGGCCATCGAATGTCCCGATTCAATAAGAATCGTGTCACGTTGACTCCGCCCCAAATAGAGCGCCGCCGACAGTCCCGCAAGCCCTCCGCCGATAATGATCACGTCTCGAATGATGTCCGTCACTGTATCAACGAGGCTCAGGCAGAGTTTGCGCTTGAACGGTTTCAGGAACGGAGACGGCTCGGAACTTCACGGTAGCCGTCCCTCCGTCCTCCGACTCTATGAGCAAACTTCTCGCCACGTTCCCATCCTGCTCATAGGTCATATGCAGAGGGAGACGGAGTGTATGGACCGTATGCTGGAGAGCCTGTTCCCGAACGACAATGGAGATCACTTCTTCATTGCCGTGCAACGCGAGCGATAAACCTTCAAGAGGTACGTCGTGCACATGCAGGCAATCCGGCGGATCGGAACGGTTGATCTCGATCGAGACGATGCGGCCACGGTTTTCCCGGCTGAGTTTGTCTAAAAAGACGCTCCAATCATCCGGTTGTATGTCCGATAGATGTCTAGACATGTTGGAGGTCGCACCGCAAGACGAGAAGGAATGTCATCGGAGAAAGGACAGCTTCGGCAGGTACGTCGTGCCGCACGATGGCCACCTTGGTAGGTCGGGAGCCGCACTGTGCGGCTCCCAGACCGCCAAGGCCTTCTTTGCCGGAAAATAGACCGCGACCGCTATTGCGACAGCTTGCCCGTTTTGGCCGGCTGATCCTGTACTTGCAAGTTATTGTTCACGCGCTTTACGCCATTGACCTGGCGCGCCAGTTCCGACGCTCGGGCCTTTTGCTCCGCAGACTGCACGACGCCGCTCAAATTCACGGTCCCGCGTTCAGTATCGACATCCACCCGAGTAAAGTTCGACACGCGATCGGCTGTGAGCTTGCTTTGTACCGCTGTGCTGATCGAGGCGTCGGTGATCGTCTCACCGCCCGTCTTACCGCTGATCGACTGGCACCCGATGAGCCCGACCACAGCGAATAGAACGACGAATCCCGATAGACTCCTAATCATGACTCCTCCTTCCCTCCTTATTGAGATGACCCCGACCTCATTGTCGTCGCTTCCCGTGCCGTATCCTTCATCGATTCTTTTCCGCTTCTGAGGGCTTCTTTTCCACTCTCCATTCCACTGCGCAACGTTTCCTTTCCGGTTTCCATATACTCACGGGCCGTGCGTCCGGCCTCTTTGACCGCCTCCCGCCCGGTTTCCATATACTCTTTGCCGCGATCGATCGCCGTGTCCCAGGCTTCACGCCCGCGATCCGCCATTTCGTCCTTGGCTCTGGACGCGTAGCTGCGCAGGATACCTCGAAGTTCCGATCCGGTTTGCGGGGCTAAGAGTAACGCGACGCCGGCGCCGATGAATGCTCCGGCAACAAATGCGGACCAACCCGTGTAGTCGCTCTCATAATCTCTGTCGTACATAGCAGCCCTCCTTATATTGATACTGTCCGCGTTGTCTAGCGAAGAATCCCGACTAGCCAGAGCACCACGATAAGACTAAACGGAACCCCTAAAATCCACAGGAGAAGTCCCTTTCCCATGGTAAGCCCCTTTCTTTTTCTTTATACGTGTCGTGAACGCATTCGGTTACCCGTGCAGAACTCATGTTGCAAGCGGCAGGCCTTTCAATTCAGAAAGCGAGCATTCTTTACGATCTGCCAAGAGGCGGACAGGAATGAAAAGAAATTTGGCCGATGGCGTCTACGTTTGTTCGCTGTTCATTGAAAAGGGTGTGGACGAGTACGGCTCACGATGGATGGACTCACGCCGTTTCATAAAGGGAGGAACGAACACAGCTTGTCCGGAAGCGGACAAGAAGTCCGAATGCACACGGGATTCAAAGGAAGGCTAACGAGCGGAAGAAGGAATTGAGTCGGCGTGGTCCGACGCCGGCCTGCTATTCTGACTGACCGTTCGTGTCGAGCGAGATCGATGCATTTTCTCACGTGTATGGTAAGGCACGATGCCTTCCAGGACCGAGGCCAGTGCATCGCACGGAACATCTTCTAACAGCTTGGTCGCCAGTTTCGGATCGGGCCCCGAGCGGCCCCCTACATAGACATCCACCGCATCGACGACCCGTCCGTCGAGTTTTACCTTTTTTCCGATGAGCCCGATATCGGCCACCAGATGGTTGCCGCAACCAGCCGGGCAGCCGGACCAATGCATCGTAATGGGTTTCAGGCGGTTCCCTAGCTTGGCGTCCAGCGCCTTGGCGGTCTGCATGGCGCGCGTCTTGGTTTCAATGACCGCCAGATTGCAATAGTCGTTGCCGACGCAACTGACGATGCCGTTCATAATAGGAGACGGATTGTAGGCAAACCGCGTGAGCAACGGCGCTTCAACCAACTCCCCGATACAGCGGTCGCTCACATTGGGAATGATCACTGTCTGTGCAGGAGACAATCGCAGGTCGCCCGTTCCATATCGCTCAGCGAGCGTCGCAATGCCTCTGAAGTCATCGGCAGTCATCCGGCCGACCGAAATCTTTAATCCCACATAGTTCATCCCCTGCTGCTTCTGGCGATAGATGCCGACATGGTCTTTGACCGTGGGCTTTCTGGCATTGACGCCTGAGCGCGTCAATGGACGCCCCACGCGCGCTTCCACCTCGGCACGAAACCGCGCTTCGCCCCAGTCGTCGAGTAAAAATGCCAGTCGAGCCGTATTTCTCGACTCGCGAGGGCCGTAATCGCGATAGACCTCGACGATCGCGCGGCATACCTCACTGACTTCCGGCGCCGTCACAAAGATATCCAGCGGGCCGGCGATTCGGTAGCCGCCCGATCCCAGTTTGCCGCCGGCCAACACATGAAATCCCCATACCCGCACCCCATCTCGTTCCCGATAAGCCGGGACTAACGCGAGATCCTGAGTTTCCGTATGAAGACAATTATCCGGGCAACCGGTTACCGCTATGTTGAACTTTCGCGGAAGGTTGCTATAGGCACGATGCCCGACCAATTCCTCAGTCAAGGCGGAGACTAGCGGCGCCGCATCCAGCACTTCATCAGGACTCAGCCCCGCCACGGGGCAAGTCATGATATTCCGCACATTATCCATGCCGGTCTGCATCGACGTCAGCGCGGCTTCTTCCATCTTGCGGAAGATGACCGGGACATGCTCGATGCGGATATGCCGGAGTTGGATCTGTTGGCGGGTCGTCAAATCGAGCATGCCGTTGCCGTACGTCGAAGCGATGTCGGCCAACGCGCGAAGCTGCAACGACGTCGTTCTCCCACCGGGTATCCGCACGCGGATCATAAAAAATCCCGGCGTCGGCTGCCGCAGGAAGAGTCCGTACCACTTCAGGCGTTGCACATCATCATCGGTGATCGATTCCCAACCGGTCCGCGCATACTCGGCAAGGGCATCCCGGATGTCGAGCCCGTCACGCTCTCGTTTCAGCTCTTCGATTTTATTCATGACAAGCGTTATTCGTTAAACGTTTTTCGTTCTTCGTACAGAGAAGAACTTATTTATCATGTTGTAACGGTTGACCGATAACCAGTGTTTCCTTCGCATAACGATTCACGAGTACCGAATCACGACTCCCGTCGGTGACCGACTCTCTTTGCTCAGCGGCCATCCAATAGAGCCCGCCGACGAACACGCTGCCGCCGACGATGTTCCCGATAATGACCCACGTCTGGTTCCAGACGAACCCATTCCAGGTGATGGCGTCCGGATGGGGCAAGAACAAGGCCATGGCCAACAGAGATTGATTCGCAATGCTGTGCTCGAATCCGCTTCCGATGAAGGCCAAGAGGCACCAAAAGATGAGCAGGAGCTTCGCCGTATCGCTGCTCGTTCGGCTGGCCGTCCAGACTGCCAGGCAGACGAGCCAATTGCATAAGATGCCCCGGATGAACAACTCCCAGCCCGAAAGGCTCATCTTCGCTGCGACGGCTTTGAAGAGCAGATCGGATTGCGGCGCCTGCGAGAGCACGCCGGATTGTGTGACCAACCAAGCCAGCCCAAGAGAGCCGGCGAGATTGCCGATCAGCGAAACGCTCCAGATACGGCCAACCATCCGCCATGGAATGGCCTCATTGAACGCCCCAATCGCACAGACCATATTATTTCCGGTGAATAACTCGGAACCCGCAAAGATGACCAAAGTCAGCGCGACGCCGAACGCGCATCCCATGACGAGCTTCTGCGCGGCGGCGCCATCGGCCGCAAACGGCGCTCCGACGCAATAGATCAAGGTGACGCCGAAAGCCAAATAGGCGCCGGCTAACACCGACAGAATCAGGTACCCGAAGGGCATTCGCTCCAGATACGCGGCCTTTGTCTGTGCCTGCTCAGCAATTCGTTCGATAGTGCTCTGGTACATCAGGCCCCCTCTAGATTGACACGACGTACTTGTTAGAGTGCGTCCGATGGAGCATCACCTGCCGAGAGCGGTTCAAGCGATCCTCGGCTAGAAATACCTCGGCTATCCATCTTCTCTCCTCATACTTGGTTGTTGAGCAACTCGGATGCCAGAAAAAATGTGCAGTGTATTGGCAGCGTTGAAAGCACGTGAGGCGCTTATCCCGACAAATTTGTCGCACTTCACACAAAATGGAAGGACGTGGTTGAATCCGTGTAGCAAAGGTTCTTTTACCCTACAGCGATTCTTACATGCGCGACAACGGGGATCTCTTGAACGTTCAACGGCCGCAGAAGGGCCGCCCGGCAGGAAAAGGTTGACACTCCCCACGAGCAGTGCTACGTTCGCACAAGTCGTGCTACGGCAGGAGAGGCATGAAAAAACTCGTTCGCTTTGGTGTTTCCCTCGATCACCATCTGCTCGATGATTTCGATCGCCATATCACGCGAAGGAAGTATACCAATCGCTCCGAGGCCCTCCGCGATTTGATTCGCGACACGTTAGTGGGTCAAGAATGGGATGAGAATAAAGAGACGGTCGGGACGATCTCGTTCGTCTACGATCACCACGTGCCCTCTCTCACAGAGAAACTGACCGATATCCAACATCGATTTCATGAACTCGTGCTGTCCGGCATGCATGTGCATCTCGACCATGACCATTGCCTGGAGGTGTTAGTCGTCAAGGGCAAAGGGTCCGACATCAGGAAGGTGTCGGATGCGCTTATCAGCGTCAAAGGTGTCAAGCATGGGAAGCTGACGATGACGACTACCGGCAAGCGATTAAGCTGATGCGGATCGGCTTGCCCCTCTCCTAACAGCGGTTCAAAGCATCTTTTGCGGGCATCTGCCTGCTTCCGCGCTTTCCTGCCGTTCACTCTCAGATCCGGACCTTCGCACCATCCACGGCCCATGAGCGATTGACAGCACTTTCCTGTCGTGCTACGAATTTATAAATCGTATTACCATGCGAACAGCGATTCAGACCGGTGAACCCAGGGGGCAGGAGCGGATGAGTGCAACGATGGAATCGCCTG
>DATEPO010000217.1:0-7441 GCA_035273145.1 Nitrospiraceae bacterium | reverse complement strand
TCGACATGCAGGCTCCTGAAGAATGACAAATAGAAATAATCGAGGCAAAAGGCACACTCTTCCATGGCCATTCAGCCTTTTGCTCTCCAAACCGTGCACTGGTACCATAATTTCTTCAATCATGTCAAGGTAACCCCATGCCGGTGGCCTCCCTTTTTCATCGCGCGGGCCTTTCGTGTCCTCGCTTGACGATTGTCCAGGGCAGTTCCTATACTGCGCCATGTCCTACTGCCTGCTGCTTAGAATGGGTGTCGTGCTATGCGTGCTGGCCGGTGTGTTCCAGAGCATCGGATGTGGGTCGAAAGGGCCACAATACCCTGAAGAACATGCTCGATATGTGCGGCTCGATCGGGCGGTCGAAGACTTGCGAAACGCCTATATCCGTCGGGACCTCTCGGCGATGGAGGCCTTGATGTTGCCGAGTGACTCGCTGGATCGGATGGTCGCAGAGGTCTCCAAGGACTTTCAACAGTACGCACATATCTCGCTGGATTTCTCAATCGAGCGTGTGCTCATCGAGGGCGATCAGATTGATGTGTTTTTTCATTGGCAAGGTCAGTGGCAACAAAACGCTGCAGAGACGGGCGTGCGCGATCGTGGGCATGGGATGTTGCGGTGGACCGGCGCGCAATCTCCGCTATTGAGTGATATTGGCGGAGACCTCCCGTTTGGCATGGCGGTTCGCCATATCGTCCCACGGAAGCAGCCGAGCAATGCCTCTTAACCGGTACGCCTCCGCTTTTGATCTCACCTCCCTTGGCAGTCCTATCAGGCAGTTCATCGAACACTCTTACTGGCATACTGAACCCTATGGCCCAAAAGACGCCTCCCGCTCAAGCTGATTTTCTCGTCATCGGGAGTGGCGTGGCCGGCCTGCGCGCGGCCATTGAATTAGCTCGGCACGGCCAAGTCATCATGCTGACGAAGGGCCATCCACTCGAAAGTAATTCCATTTATGCGCAAGGGGGTGTGGCGGTTGCCCTCAGCGAAGAAGATGATGTCGCGATTCATCTGACCGATACCGTGAAGGCCGGACATGGGTTGTGCCGCAAAGAAGCGGTTCGGATTCTCGTGGAAGAAGGGCCGGATCGCATTCAAGAACTCATTCGCTGGGGGGCGCGATTCGATAAGATCGGGGGCAAGTATGCCTTTGCCCGAGAGGCGGCACACAGCCGAAGCCGCATCCTGCGCGCGAGAGGCGATGCGACCGGCAATGAAATGGTCCGAGTCCTGATGGGGCAGGCTCGCCGACACAAGAGGATTCAGTGGCTCGGCCATCACTTCACCGTGGATCTCGTCGTGGCGAATGGCGTGTGTCGAGGCGCGCTTGTGCTGGATGAACTTGCCGGAGAGCGACTCATCTTGCCGGCGCGTGCAGTCGTGCTGACGACCGGGGGGTCGGGTCAAGTCTTTGCCCGAACGACCAATCCGCCGAACGCAACCGGGGACGGCATGGCGATGGCCTATCGTGCGGGTGCGATACTACAAGATATGGAATTCGTGCAATTTCATCCCACCGCGTTGTACCTCCCGTCCAGTCCGCCGTTTCTTCTCTCCGAAGCTATCCGTGGGGAAGGCGGACGGTTGAGAAACATACAAGGTGAATTGTTCATGGACCGCTACCATGCTGAAGCCGAACTTGCGCCCCGCGACATCGTGGCTCGCGCGATCTGGTCCGAGATGGCATCTACCCGCTCGCGCCATGTGTATCTCGATGTCACCCATCTCAGCGCCGCGTTTGTTAAACAGCGGTTTCCGACCATTTATTCGACCTGTCTGCGCTACGACATCGATATGACCGAAGAATGGATTCCTGTCTCGCCCAGCGCGCATTACCAGATGGGCGGCGTGCTGACCGACATCAATGGAGCATCAAGCCTACCCGGCCTTTTTGCGGCTGGAGAAGTGGCGTGTAGCGGAGTGCATGGCGCGAATCGACTCGCCAGTAATTCGCTCTTAGAAGGACTGGTGTTCGGTGAACGGGCGGCCCGCGCCGCCTCTGTCTTTGCGGCTCGGCGCCATGGTTTGGGGGATACCCTTCCTTCCATCCACGATCTTGACGGCGGGCTGCTGGCCCACCTCGAAGATGCGGACAAACTCCGCAGTTCCTTGCGGCGGCTTATGTGGGGGAAAGTCGGCTTGATACGAACCGCAGATTCGCTTGCCCGCGCGATTGCTCAATTGTCCCGATGGGAGCGTCTCGTCTCACACCCCTTTGGCCTGCGCCACGATCTGGAAGTCAAAAACATGGTGCAGGTGGCGCGCTGTATTGCGGAAGCGGCCTTATGGCGAGAAAACAGTGTGGGGGCGCATTATCGAGCCGATTATCCGAAGTTGGACGGATCGCGCTGGAAACAGCACAGCCAATGGAAGATTATGGATGTTGAAAGTTCGAAAGCGTCACGGTCCGGGGCCATGTCGGAGCGGAAAATGGCCGGATCGAAGAAGGGTGAGAAATCCGTCGCTCGTCATACTGCCGATAAAACCGGAGCACTTTCTTGACGTAGCGCCGTGTTTCGTGAATCGGCGGAAGCGTATTGTACTGTTCAACCCGTGTGGCTCCGGCGTTGTACGCGGCTAACGCCAGCGGTAAATTGCCGTGAAAGCGGTCCAGCAAGTAGCGAAGATAGCGAGCGCCGCCGGCAATATTCTCTTCAGGGTTAAAGGGATCGCGCACCTCCAACCGCACGGCCGTTTGGGGCATGAGCTGCATCAGCCCGATGGCGCCCGCTCGTGAGATGGCATCAGGGTCGAAATCGGATTCAGCCTTAATGATCGCGCTGATCAGTGCCGGATCTAATTGGTGTTGACGCGAATGATGGGCAATCGTCCCTTCCAGTTCCTTCATCGGCAAGCGAGAGCGGAGCCGTAACGCGCCCAAATCGACTTTTGTAAACGTCTCGTTCGTCGGAACATTGGTAAAGGACACAATTCCATTTCTGTCAACGCGTCGGTAGACCTCGCCTTTTGTGCCCGCGAACAGCGGATCGCCAACGAACCCCTGAATTGGTAACAGGGTACTTATGGCCAATACGGCATTAATGATCAGCATGCGACACGGCATGTTACAAACATAGCAGTGGTCGTCTAACCTGTCAAAAAGTCATGATAAAACAGAATCTATTCAAGAAAACGAGGCAGATTCGCTCGGAAGAGTTCCTGCAGGCGACCTGTCACAGGTCCAGGTCTCTCCTTGCCGATGGGGAGCTTATCTATGTCGTGGACCGGCATGATTTCCATCGTGGTGTTGGTGAGAAAGCACTCATCGGCTTCGAACAAGGCATCAGACCTGTAACATCCCTCTTCAGTTGAGAACGGTTGTTCTCGGGCCAGCGACAATACGGTTTCTCGCGTAATGCCATCTAAAATGCCGCATGCGACTGAGGGTGTGTACACGCATCCGTTTTTCACAAAGAAAATATTACTGGTTGTACATTCCGTGATGTGGCCCTCGCCATTCAGCATCAGGCCATCAAAAGCGCCGGTGCGAGATGCTTCCTGCTTGGCCAAAATATTATTCAGAAAGTTCAGCGATTTGATCATCGGTGGGAGAGCAGCCGCAAGATTGCGACGGACGTTCACGACTGCAAGGCTCACGCCGGCATTGAATAGTTCAACGGGATACGGTTGCAAGGGCAGGCTGATCACGACAACAGTCGGGCGAGGGCATAGGCGAGGATCGAGTCCAATGCGGCCTTCTCCTCGTGAGACTGTGATGCGCAGGTAAGCATCGGAGAGGTCATTCCGCTTCATTGCCTCCTGCAGCACTGGTATCAAATCCTGCTCGACAATGGGAACGTCCAATCCGATGAGGGATGCCGATCGACGGAGGCGAGCCAGATGCTGACGCAATCTAAATATGCGGCGACCATACGCTCGCAGTGTTTCATAGATACCATCACCATATAAGAAGCCATGGTCGAAGACCGATATCAGGGCGTCTTCTTTGCGCACAAATCGATCGTTTAAAAAAACCCACATCAGGTAAGTCCCAACGCTTTCATCACTGCTTGGGCTTTCAACAGCGTTTCTTCATATTCTCTGAGCGGGTCTGAATCCGCCACGATGCCGGCGCCTACTTGAAGATAGCTGCATGAGTCGGTCATCACCAGCGTACGGATGATGATGTTCAGGTCCAGATCGCCGCTCCAACTCATGTAACCCAATGAACCCGTATAAGGTCCCCGGCGGACCGGTTCGAGCTGTTCGATAATTTCCATGCATCGGATCTTTGGGACACCGGTAATCGTGCCCCCTGGGAATACGGCTTCGATCAGATCCAGGCCGTCCACACCGTCCCTCAATTCCCCGGACACGTTTGAGACAATGTGGTTGACGTGGGAATAGCGCTCGATCGTCATCAGGTCATGTGTCCGGACTGATCCATAGCGACAGACACGTCCCAGATCGTTCCGTTCCAGATCCACGAGCATGAGATGCTCGGCGCGTTCTTTCGTGTTGGTCAGGAGTTCCTCGGCTAACCGACGATCGTCGGCGGCATTGGTGCCTCGTCGGCGGGTACCGGCGATAGGGCGCGTATCCACATATCGGCCGGCAAGGCGAATGAGTCGTTCCGGGGAACATCCGACAAGGCTGAAGCGGTCCAGTTGCAGGAGAGCGGAGAACGGAGAAGGATTGACGGCTTTTAACCGTCGATAGAGCGCCCTTGCAACTTGGCAATCCGACGAGAGTCGGCTGTCATTCCACCGCACAGCAAAGCGGTGCGAGAGATTAGCCTGATAGATGTCACCAGCGCTGATGAATTCTTGGCATTGGCGCACTCGCTCCATATACGAATCCTGGGATTGGCCGGGTTGAATGCCGGGTCGGCCGATCAAGGACGACAGGTCATCCTGCTGATTTGGAACTGTCAGCTTCGCTTCCCATTCGGCCAGCCGGTCACAGCCCTCACGATACAATTTTTCGCGGGTCTCCTCCTCAAACCGTTGTAACGGTGGCGTGAACATGAGATGAAGTGTCCGCGTGTGGTGGTCGAGCGCCGCGACCTGATCGATGAAGAGACATTGCAGATCCGGAAGGCGGAGATCGTCGAGCGCCAGGCTAGGAAGCTGCTCAAACTGCCGGACCAGATCGTAACTCAAAAATACGATGGCTCCCCCAAAGAATGGAGGAAGCCCTTCAGGGTGAGGATAATGGGACGCTCTGAGACGATCCCGAAGCGCCGTCCATGGGCTGCCTGTATGGACAGTAATTCCAGTACGAGTTTTCAGTTCATAGGTATGTTCCTTCCCGGAAAGTACAAGATACGGTCCACATCCCATGAAGGAGTAGCGGGCGACCGTGTCACTTCCCTTGCCACTTTCCAAGAGAAATGACGGATACCCCGGAATGGCGAGACGACAATAGAGTTCGTAAGGATCTTCTGTTGGAGCTGGAATGGACAGCACCAGTGGGTGAGGGTGCGCCTGATCAAGAAACCGACTGCGAGACGAAATGATCATATATAGGAGTGGGGACGAGTAAAGTGGCCGTCCATAAAACCGTGGATTCAGTGAGCCATTGTGCAATTAGCCCCATGCATTCTTCAAGGACCCTAGAAAAGGGAGCCGTGCGTTCGTACGTAGGTCGACGCTTACACGTATCTTTCCGAACGCCTATTCGCGAAATAGAGGGACTCCTATATTGAGCGAAATATATCTAGGTATATTCTGACATAGCTTTTCATACTGCTATGGAGGACTTCATGGAATGCCGTCGCTGCCAAGGCCTTATGGTCGTGGATTACTATATCGATATGGAAGATGATCAGGGTACGCATTGGTTGCGAGCCTGGCGGTGTATGGCCTGTGGTGAAGTGATCGACCCAGGGATTATCCAACGCCGGCTTGCACGGGAGTCGAAGCTCCAGGGGTTTATCGAGCGCGTCATTGGACGAGAGAAAATTCGGCGCACGCACCATATTGTTCAAATATAGTAACAGCGTTTTCAAAATCCCACCTGCAGTCCGTCATGGAGCGATTTCGCTTAAGATCTTCGAGGCGCCCGTATGACAGGTCCGCCTTGACAATTCCCCCTAGATTTTGATTGAATGACGCGCCGTTTCAGGCCTCCGAGAACGTGTAAACGTGTATAGGATATGCCCTCGACCGATCCGTTGTATGCGGGCCTTGGGCAAGCGGTTCGCATCGGCACTGAATTGCTTGCTGCCCTGATTGTCGGTGGAGGGTTGGGCTGGGTTGCAGATACCTACCTCTTCGCATCAGGTCCGTGGGGCTTGGTGGTAGGACTGATCCTCGGCGCTGCGGCCGGTGTACGTAGCGCCTATCGGGCGGCGCAGCGCTGGTCCAAGTAGCAGGATGCTGAAAAGCTCCCCAACGTTCTCGCTCGGAAAAATCCTCAGCGTAGCCCAGAGGCTACGCCTGTGGTTTTCCCGAGGCTGCGGCCTTGTTGGATGGCTTTTTGAGCATCCTATTTAGTGTTCAGCATTCGAGAAAGGATCGGCGTGGAAAATCCGCTTCATCCGTTTGAGTTACATAATTACATACAGCTGTCCTTATTCGGGATCGATATTTCGCTGAATAAGGCCGTGCTGCTCATGTGGCTGGTCATCGCCATGGTTGCCGGTTTGCTCATTGCTGCCGGTTCCTCGCGTCGCCTTGTCCCGACCAAGCTGCAAAGCGTCGCTGAATTGCTCGTGGATTTTATTCGAGGCATGATTCTCGACACGATGGGAAAGGACGGCCTCAAATTTTTCCCGTTCATCGCGACGCTGTTCCTATTTATTTTATTCAGCAATCTGTTGGGTCTCATTCCAGGATCGTACACCGTGACCAGTCAAATCATCGTCACGGCGGTCTTTGCGATTACAGTCTACGCGATGAGTCTCGTGGTCGGCTTTGTCCGCCATGGCGTGAAGTTTTTTGGCATCCTTGTGCCGCCGGGCACTCCGGCTTGGCTCCTGCCGCTCATGATGCCGATTGAATTGATCAGCCAATTGGCTCGACCCATTTCACTGGCCGTTCGGCTTTTTGCCAACATGACTGCCGGACACGTTATCTTAGGCGTCCTGTTTGGACTGGCCATCGCCGGGGGCGCATTGATCGGCTGGTTGCCCTTTGCCTTTACGATTGCCATGAATGCCTTGGAGGTCGGTATTGCGTTCATTCAAGCCTATATTTTTACCGTGCTGACCTGCGTCTATCTCGGCGATGCCATTACCTTGCACGGACACGGCGATGCCCATGCGCACTCATAAAATGCAGTTGGCTGTGATGGGCGCCAGCCTCTGACTGTTCACTTAATTCGGATGTTCAAACTCAAACCGGAGGATAGGATACGATGGATTCTGCAGCTTCAGCCTTGTTGGGAATGGGAATGGCAGCCGCCGGCTTCGCCGGAGCGGGCGTCGGCATCGGCTATATTTTCGGAAAAATGATCGAGGCGGTGGCCCGCCAACCGGAAGCCGAGGGCAGGGTCGGCA
>DATEPO010000216.1:0-17055 GCA_035273145.1 Nitrospiraceae bacterium | reverse complement strand
TGATGCGGATGCGGCCGTCCTCCACCGCCTTCATGGCCGGATCTGCCAGAGGTTGAATGTTGACGAACCATTGCGGGGATAAATACGGTTCCACCACTGTTTTGCACCGGTAGCACTTTCCTACTGCCATCTTGTGATCTTCGACCTTGACGAGCCATTCCCGTGCCTGGAGCAGCTCCTCAATTTTCGGACGCGCTTGACTCACCGGCAATCCTTGGACCCTCTCACGCACCGTGGATTCTACGGCGGCCTTCTGCAAGCCCTCTGGATCGAGCCGAGCATGGGCATCCAGAATAGCCAACCGAGGAAGGTGATGCCGCTCGCCGGCTTCAAAGTCGTTGAAGTCGTGTGCCGGTGTGATCTTGACCGCGCCGGTCCCGAATTCGCGATCGACCAAAATAGGATCGCCCACAATCGGAATCTCGCGGGTGGTCAAGGGTAGGCGAACTGTCTTGCCGATCAAATGCCGATAGCGGGGATCGTCAGGATGCACCGCCACAGCGGTATCGCCGAGCATCGTTTCCGGTCGTGTGGTAGCAACAATCAACGATGTTGATGGATCGTCCGCCAAGGGATAGCGGATGTGATAGAGTTTTCCCTTGGTCTCCTCGTGCTCGACCTCAATATCGGACAGCGCTGTGAGGCAACGCGGACACCAATTGATGAGCCGCTCGCCGCGATAGATCAGTCCTTCTTCATGAAGCCGGACAAACACCTCACGCACCGCCTTAGACAGACCGTCATCCATCGTAAAGCGCAGACGATCCCAGTCGCAGGAGGCGCCGAGCCGCTTGAGCTGCTGTAAAATGGTCCCACCCGATTGCTCTTTCCAATCGCGCACACGGGCAATGAACGCCTCGCGCCCTAACGTTTCACGCGAGGATCCTTCGGCCATCAGTTGGCGTTCGACGACGTTTTGCGTGGCGATGCCGGCATGATCCGTGCCGGGAACCCAGAGGGCGTTTCGCCCTTGCATCCGCCGCCAGCGAATCAGAATGTCTTGAAGTGTATTGTTCAGCGCATGGCCGATGTGAAGCGAGCCCGTGATATTCGGGGGCGGAATGACGATGGTATAGGGTTCACCGGGATGATCGAGCGTGGCATGGAAGTACTTCTTGTCCATCCAAAACCGGTACCATCGCTCTTCAACCTGCTTGGGATCATAGGTCTTTTCTAACTGACGAAGCGCCATGCGCTGACTATGCCAGAGTATGGTGCAATATCTCAACCTCTTCACCAGGATGTTGAAAAAGGCTTGCAGCTTTGTTCTCGTCTCATCAACATCCTCCACGTACCCAAAGGGTACGCCTGCAGTGTTGCCTTCGGCTGCGGCCGCGCTGCAAGATCTTTTTGAACATCCTTAAATGCGTTGTGAATCAGAATGGCCTCACCATTGCTTGTGTGTGAGAATGCAGGTGTGTTATAAACTCGCGGCTTGTTTGTTTAAAATATTCATACGGAGGAATGATGCCTCGAGGACGAGAAAAGGACAGAAAGATCCGTCGGAAGCATAGAAAGAACGTCAAGCGCTTGAAGGCTCGCGTGAAAACGCGGCGTGCCGCGGCAGCCAAGACCAAACGGAAATAGTCCAATCGGCGCCATCGCCCTCTGACTCTCTCCAATTACTCATCATCACTTTCCATCTGGTCCAGTCTCGATTCGGGATCTTGCTCCCATCCCCGTCTTGGTGCCACAATTCAGTTCCATGAAGGACCTGACTACCGTCCAGAACTATGAGGTTTCTTCCCATCCCCACGATCCTATTCGGATCAGGGCGCACACACTGCTGTGCCTGCAAGGGTTTCGCGGGGAGGGGTATAGTGCGCGTTTTATAGAAAGCATGGCGGCTATCCATCGGCGACTGGCTGATGATCCTGGGCAATGGGTCGAAATCATCGCTGCGCCCGATGCCCTGTGCAGCGCCTGTCCACATGTCTCGTCCACAGGTTGTTTATTGCACGGAGCAGGTTCGGAGCGCGCGATGCAGGCGCAAGACCGTGAGGTGCTCGCACGATTGGATTTGCATGAAGGCGATCACATGACATGGATGGAAATTCTGGACCGCATCCGCATGTCGCTCACCGGAGCGAGCCTCACCAATATTTGCGGTCAATGTCGGTGGCTGTCGCTCGGATATTGTCGGGACGGCATAGATTCACTGCAGACCCCGGTCCAGTGCCGGGCACCTTCATTCAATGGTCAGAAGGAAGATTCCTGAGATGAGTCATATTCAGGCGGTGTTCTTCGATGCGGCAGGCACGCTCTTTCATGTAAAGGGCTCCGTCGCCGAGATCTATCTTCGACATGCCGAAAAGTACGGCGTAAAATCGTCGCCTGCCATGCTCCGTGCTGTAAGCGCTGCCTTTAAGCGGGCGTTTCAGGACGCACCACCTCCAGCGTTTGCGGTCAGCAATCCGACCGACATCAAGCGTTGTGAACGGCTCTGGTGGTTCGATATCGTTCATAACGTCTTCTATCGAGCGGGCATGTTCGAGGGATTCGATGAATATTTCGACGAGGTATTTCACGCTTTCGAAGGGACCGCATACTGGACGCTCTATCCGGAAACGCTCTCGGTGTTGAAAGCGCTGAAAGAGCGTGGAACGGAATTAGGCATCATCTCCAATTTCGATTCACGTCTTTTTACGGTGTTGCGCGGGCTTGGCTTAGCGGACTTCTTCGATACGGTGACGATTTCTACGTTAGCGCATGCAGCGAAGCCGTCATCGCAGATTTTTCAACTTGCTCTGGAAAAACACGCGCTCGATCCCGACGAGGCGATTCATGTAGGCGACAGCGTGAGAGATGATCTGGAAGGCGCCTGCCGCGCGGGTCTTCATGGGGCGCTTGTCGATCGAGAAGGCGATCAAGTCCTGCCACACAATCTACAAGCGGGTGGTCTGGCTTTGACGCTCCGTAGCCTTGAAGATCTTCCGCAACGCCTTGCTTCTTTTGATTAGCTTTCAGTTCAGCGCTCCTCAAGCAGGGCCGGCACGAGGTCTTTTGCGCGGCCTTGAAACGAGCAATCTACGAGTCCCGTGGAGGGAGTCGTTTCAAGGTTGAGTTCGACGACGTAGGCGCCGGCAGCTTTGGCCACCGGCGCGAATGACGAGGCCGGATACACGAGCCCAGACGTGCCGATAATCAACAGTACCTCGCACGACTCCAACGCTTCATAGCTTTCCCGAAGATCTTCTTCCGCCAAGGCTTCTCCAAACCAGACAATGTGTGGACGAAGCACAGCCTGACAGTGAGTACACGTGGGCAAGAGCTGAATAGGGACATCTCGATTGTCCGTGACGTCTCCGCAGCTTGTGCACCGCACCCGCCAAATGTTGCCGTGAATCTCCGTCACGTGTCGCGACCCGGCCGCTCGATGCAAGCCATCGACATTTTGTGTGATGAGCTGAAACCTACCTGCCCGAGATTCGAATCGTCGTTCCAACTCGACAAGTGCCTCATGCGCCGCGTTGGGCTGTTTTGAAGCAATCACCTCACGCCGCCAGTTGTACCACTCCCACACAAGATTCGGGTTCCGGGCGAAGGCCTCCGGCGTGGCAAGCTCTTCTGCTCGAAATGTTTTCCAAAGACCATCCGCTCCCCGAAAGGTGGGAATGCCGCTGTCTGCAGAAATGCCGGAACCGGTCAGCACCGCGACCGCGCAAGCTCTCGCCAAACGTGATTTGATATCATCGAGCGACTGATGGATTCTCACCCGGTCAGTATACGCTGTTGTTCCCTCGATTGGCAGAACGCTATACTCTGGCCTCCCTCATGAAGGAGCAGAGCATGCAACAGATCATGGTGGTCGGAGCCGGTTCGGTCGGTGGATTCTTTGGCGCCCATTTAGCGAAACAGGATCCTTCTCGTTTGTCATTTCTTCTGAGACCGCGCACACTCGATGCAGTGCGGGCGCACGGCTTGACGATCCGCAGCGCGACCGGCACCTTTACCGTGCATCCTGGAGCAGCTTCAGACCCACGCGAACTTCCCAAGCCTGACCTCATTATTCTTGCGATGAAAGCGTACGATCTCGATGGCGTGCTGGATCAACTTGCGCCCGTCATCTCTGAAGATACCGTACTCCTCACCCTGCAAAACGGCATCGACATCGAGGATCGCATCGCTGCTCGATTTCGATGCGAGTCCATTGTAGGCGGCGTGGCCTATATTTATTCCAAAATCGTCGAACCCGGAATCATCGAGCACTACAAGCGTGGGTCGGTCGCTGTGGGAGAGCTCTCCGGGAACAGCAGTTCACGAGTGGTCGCGATTGCCGATCTGTTCAAGCAGGCAGGGATTCCGTGCCAGGTATCTGAAGATATTCGCCGGACGAAATGGGAAAAGATGTGCTGGAACTGTGTCTTCAATCCGTTGACGGTCGTGATCGACGATCGCGTGTCCGCGGCGCTGGCTCATCCTGAATTGTTGGAGATGATCCATCGGATTGTTGAAGAAGTAGCGGCCGTGTCGGCCGGCTTCAATGTGCCGTTGCCTCCAGATATGGCGAATCGAGTCTTGCGTTGGACGCAAGAGATCCGGGATATCCACACGTCCATGTATGACGATTGGAAGGCCGGCCGGCCGACGGAAATTGATTCACTGAACGGCTATATTGTTCAAAAGGGTCGTGAACTCGGCATCTCAACACCGATCAATCTTGCACTGACGGGGCTCATTAAAGCCATTACGGAACGTGACCACACAAGATCGGATACCTTACGCATCGATGGCGCCGTCATACAGCCGGTGACTTTGGACCGAATCGCGTTAGGGCAGTTACCGGCCGAACATCAAATCCCCGACATGAGCGTAGTTCAATCAAACATGAACGGGCAGGGGATTCGGGTGAAAGGATTATTGGATATTCCTGCGTGTGAGATCGGCGCTGATCATGTCACGTTTCATGCCTCCGATGGACGCTTCGCGGCTAGTCTGACGTTAAGCCAGGCCATCGAATACGGCATCGTGGTGTACCAAATCGATGGACAGGCTGTACCCACAAACAAAGGGGGGCCGTTTCGGCTTATGACGCCGGGGCTGGGTGATCTCTGTGCCAATGTGAAGGGAGTCTCCCGAATCGAGGTGAGACGCGGTCCGGGAAAAGACACAAGGCCGTCTTTGCAGGAGACCGAGGTTGAGCGGCCCATCGAGCCTCCACTACGTAAGTGACCGGCTGATTGAGTAGGAACCACGATTCTTCTAAACTGGAACCGGTACGAGTTTGGGTATGGATTTTATAGGACCGGCACCGGTCGCCCCCTGCGGCTCGGTTGTGCCAAGTGAGGGTGTCATGGACGGACGGCAGGCGGCATGGCCGGATTCGGCTCCTCCTGATTTAGAAGAAGAGAACCGCCGGTTGGCCGGACTCGTCCAGACGCTGGAAACCCGTCTTCAGAAAAGTGAAAAACGCCGTCGCGCCCTGATTCATATCTTACATGACATGCAAGCCGTGGCTCTTCGGATGAATGAACAACGCACAGCCATGCTGCATATCCTAGCGGATCACGAACAAGATCGTAGCCGGCTGGGCCGTCAGGCCGTTCGATTAGATAATTCCCGCCGCGCCCTGCTCCACATCCTGCAGGATGTCCATCATTCCAACGAGCGTTTGGAGAAAAGCCGCAAGGCCATGATCCATATCATGGACAGCTTGCGTGAGACGACGGAACAGGTGCAGCATCGTGAACAGGAACTACGCGAGAAGCAAGAGCAGTTGGTGCAGGCCGGCAAACTGGCCACGCTGGGAGAATTGACGACCGGTGTGGCGCATGAATTGAATAATCCCCTCAACAATATCGGCTTATTCCTCGGAAATGTCATGGATCACGTGGAAGCCAATCAGGTGGAGCCTGAGCGCATTCTCCGAGATCTGCGGCATGCCATGCAACAGGTTCGCAAGGCGACGACGATTATCGGCCATCTTCGAACATTCGGCCGAGCCGCCCCCGCCATCCGTGAAACGCTCTCCATCAACGATGTCATCACACAAGCGGTGTCGCTGGTGCAGGAGCAACTCCGTCTCCATCAGGTCGAGGTGCGGTTGCAGTTGACACCGTCCAATCCACTGGTATGCGGCAGTGCGATCCAGATCGAGCAGGTGTTCATCAATCTTCTCACAAATGCACGCGATGCCGTGTTGAACGCGCCCGTCAAACAGATTATCGTGCAATCGACGGTCGATGAGCATCGCGTCACGGTCACTGTGCAGGATACCGGGCCCGGAATCCCTCCGGGTCTGGAGCAACGCATTTTCGATCCGTTCTTCAGCACCAAAGATGTCGGAGCCGGAACCGGGTTAGGCCTCTCGATTACCTATGGGATTCTCAAGGATCATCAGGGATCCATTTCTGTAGAGAGCCGCCCCGGTGTCGGGGCGACGTTTGTCGTCGGAATGCCTCTTGTCAAAAAAAATGATCATCCAGAAGACCTGCCCTCCGTCCTGTGCGGCCCATAAGGTGCGTGAGCTGGAATCGTTTCCATCGAAATGAGAAGTAGACGAGTGCACGCATGAGTATGCAGGTCTTAATCGTCGATGACGATCCCGCCTTGCTGCACGCCTTGCCGGAAACGGTTCGGACGCGCATGCGAGATGTGGTGGTCGAAACGACGGATACTGCGCGCGATGCTCTGAAGCGCATTGCCGACAAGGATTACGATGCGATCATTACCGATCTCAAAATGCCCGGCATGGACGGGCTGGCGCTGCTCAATGAAATTCGTTCGCTCCGTCCGTTCACGCCCACGCTGCTGATCACGGGTCATGGAGAGCATGACCTTGCGGTGCAGGCCTTGCGTGGCGGCGCCTACGACTTCATACAAAAACCGATCGATCGGGATTACTTCCTCGCCTCGCTCAGCCGCGCCATCCAGGTGTATCAACTCAGGCGTCAAGTGGAGGAGCAGCGCCATGCGTTGGCTCGTCACGCCGAGGAACTTGAATTGCAAGTGGCCGCGCGCACACGTGAATTGGTCGAGGCGAATGCCGCGAAAGACGCCGCGCTGTTCCGCTCACAGGAAGAAATCGTTCAGCGTACACAGGCCGAGGAAGCGCTCCAACGGCTCAATGAACAATTGGAACAGCGCGTCATCGAACGGACCCTTGAGTTGACGAAATTGAACGCCGAGCTGGTTCGTGAGATTGCCGAGCGCAATCAGGCGGAAGCCGAGTTGCATAAGAACCGGGAAGAGCTTCGCGCGCTCGCGGCCCGCCTCATGACCGTGCAGGAAGAAGAGCGCCGGCGCATTTCCTGTGAGCTACATGACGATCTCAACCAAAAGCTGGCGGTGTCCGTGATGAACGCGGAGGCGGCCGAACGGCGCTGGTCGCCTCACGAAGAGGTGAATCGGGAGCGGTTGCGCGCTATCCGAAATGAGATCGCCGAACTGTCCGACGATGTGCGCAAATTGGCTTATCGTCTCCACCCCTCCATCCTCGATCACCTCGGTCTGGCCATTGCCCTGCAATCCCACGTCGAGGAATTCGGCAAACGCGAGGAGATCGAAACGGTGTTCACGCAGCGAAATCTGCCGGAGACCATGCCGCAACCGGTCGCCACCTGTTTGTATCGCGTGGCCCAAGAGGGACTTCGCAATGTGGCAAAACATGCCAAGGCTTCCCGTGTCGTCGTCAGACTGGCGCAATGCGATCATTCGTTGCACATGTCGATTTTCGATTCCGGCGTAGGATTTACCCTTCCGAAGGGAAAGGAGCTCCGAGGCCTTGGGTTTGTCAGCATGCAAGAACGTGTGCGGCTCATAGGGGGTCGCATGTCGATTCGCTCTCGTCCGAACCGGGGGACCTGTTTGTTTATTCGAGTTCCGCTCAGCGGTGATGGCTATGAGTAAGCCTCGGCTGCTTCTTGCCGACGATCACACCATGGTCCTGGAAGGATTTAGACGATTACTGGAACCCGATTATGAATTGGTCGGCGCGGTCGAAGATGGTGAGGCGCTCGTGAAGCTGGCACAGGAAACCAAGCCGGATCTCATCCTCCTGGACATCTCGATGCCGCTGTTGAACGGCATCGACGCGGCGCGCCAAATTCGGAAGGTTCTTCCGGGCGTCAAATTCATCTTCCTCACTATGCACACCGACCCGACCTATGTGACGGAAGCCTTCAAAGCCGGCGCGTCGGGCTATTTGCTGAAGCGGTCGGCGACCTCAGAACTGCTGTGCGCGATTCAAGAAGTTCTCGAAGGCCGCAATTATGTCACGCCGTTGATCACCAAGGATTTGATGCACTCCATCATGGAAATCATTCGCGTGACGGAGTCGTCTCCCTCCTGATGTCGTTATTCGTTACACGTGAATCGTGAATGTGTTGACTTCTTCGTTCGCAGTGTTTTCGTTCTCGAATCAAAATTAAAACCTCACCACTTAAAACTGGACGCTTACGGTCCACGTAAAGGTGTACCGAAGAACGATTAATGCTGGACTTTTAAAATGAGCTTGTGTAGCCTGCGGCCACATGCTCATTTCCTCTGAATGTCCCGCGCCATCACTGTCTACCGCGATCCGCCTTTCCAAATCGAAGTTTCTGTCCGGGCTGCAATGTTACAAGCGACTCTATCTGGAAATCCATGCGCCGGAGTTGGCCACTCAGCCGGATGCGGCGACCAAGGCGATCCTGGCCATGGGGACCGAGATCGGCGAACTGGCGCGGCAACGCCTCTCAGGCGGCGTTCTGGTCGATATCAATTATCGGCATACGGCTGAGGCGTTGAAACGGACGCAGGAACTGGTGAATGATCCGCACGTGCCCGCCATTTTTGAGGGGGCCTTTATCCACGAACAGGTCTTGATCCGTGTCGACATATTAGAACGTGTCTGCGCCGAGGACGGCTCGGTCTCATGGCGGTTGATCGAGGTCAAATCGTCGACGCGCGTGAAGGAGGTTCATATCGACGACCTGGCCGTTCAGGCCTATGTGCTCGCCGGGGCCGGCATCCAATTGGTCGAAACGTGTCTCATGCATATCAATACGCAATATGTATACGACGGCAAGACGCTCGATCTCGCTCAACTCTTTGCGGTACACGATCTGAGTGACCATGTGACGGCGCGGCAGACCAAAGTCATAACGCGACTAGCCGAAATGAAAGCGATGCTTGCCTTGCCGGTCCCGCCCGACGTCGAACCGAGCAGCCATTGTCAGTCTCCGTATGAGTGCTCGTTCTGGGATTCTTGTACGAAGGAGAAACCGGCACGCTGGATTTTTCACCTGCCCGGCGGCGCCCAGACCTTTCAATCGCTCGTCAAATTGGGCGTGACCTCGATCGATGACATTCCGGCTGGATTTCCTCTCTCCATCAATCAACGCCGCATGCGGGATAACGTGGAATGGGTGAGTGCCGGGCTGAAAAGCACGCTGGAAACGGTGGCCTATCCCGTGCACCATTTGGATTTCGAAACATTCATGCCGGCCATCCCGAAATTTCCACGTACGCGGCCCTACCAGACGATCCCGACCCAATGGTCGAATCATATTGAATTCGGCAATGGCGATATGCGCCACGATGAATATCTGTGCTTGGATCCGAAAGATCCGCGCGAGGAATTGGCCGCGGCGTTGTTGGAGTCGTTGGGAGAGAAGGGGAGCATCTGTGTCTATTCCGGATACGAACGAGCCATTTTAGAGCGGCTGGCGGATCTGCTTCCCGGTTTACGAGCGGACCTGCAACGCGTCATAGGGCGTCTGTGGGATCTGTTTCCTGTCATCCGGGACCACTATTATCATCCGGCCTTCGAGGGGTCCTACTCGATCAAATCGGTCCTCCCTGCGGTGGTGCCATCGTTAAGCTATGGCGATCTTGAGATTCAAGAAGGTGCGATGGCGGCGCAGGTCTATTATCAGATGGTGTTCGACGAAATGGATTTGATGGAAAAAGCCCGTATGAAAGAGGCGCTGATGCGGTACTGCGGGCGTGATACGCTGGCGATGGTGGAATTGCGACGCGCCCTCTATCACAAAGTGATAGCAGGATGTTGAAAACGACTCTAGTACACCCACCCAGCCCCCAGGCGCCAAGACGCGCCCCTTCCCGAGCTGCGTTCTCGTCTGGTCCACATCTTCAAGGTACCCTTGGGAAAGAGCCGGTCTTGGCCGGCTCTGGGTCTGGGCGGGTGAAATGTCGGTACGTCGCGGTGTCGGCTTCACCTGCGGCCTTGTTGGATAGCCGTTTTGAACATCCTGCAGATCCTCTGTAGCTCGGCATCAACTAGGACACGGCAAAAATAATGAACTAGTGTAGGAGCCTCAGCTTCTTGGGAAGAGACACTGCCTAGATCGATTCAAGTGTACAGGGCCACGGGTGGGAAAAGAGGACGGTATAATCGCACCGTAATCGATCGATCTCACCTATTCTTTCTCCATCGCTTCCCGGGTAGAGATAATTCCTCCGCTCCACAGAATGTCACCTGTCTCCACATCAATTCCTTTGACGATGACGCTTGGGGCATCCTTCGAACCATCCACATCGACCAACACGACCACTTTGGCTTCCCCGGACCGGCATTGCGCAGGACATACGCTTGCGCTGCTAGTGGATTGTTGAGGTGTGGATCCTGCTCATCCAGAAGGCGTTCGATCCGATTTCGTTGGATCACGCCATCCTAAGCGCAGGAAGGGGAATCGTGAGGTTGTATCGCAGCCAATTACTTGTGGCTTGACCTCATGACTGATGTCTACACGCTCACGCCGGACTGCAACTGGACCTTCGTCGAAGGGAAAGGGAGTCGAGGACACGATGTCAGGCAAGAGGACGCGGATGAAACGGGCCCTTGGCAACCGCCGAGCGGACGGTTTCGACAAACGTGCCGATGTCGAAGGGCTTGCGCAAGCAGGCAAAGGCGTGTGGACGGCACTGTTCAAGTCCCTGTTCCATTCCACTCATGAAGACAATCGGCGTACCCGGATTCATCGCATGAATTTTTGATGCGAGCTCGAGTCCACTTATGCCGGGCATCATCACATCGGTCACGACGGCAGAGTATTGATTGGACAGAGCCCGTTGCAGCGCTGTGCCGGGGGAATCGGTAGCATCGACGTACACATCGGCAAGGAACCGTTTCAGAAATTCGCAGATGATTTCCAAGATAACCGGATCATCATCGACAAGGAGGAGTGAGGGCTTGGGTATGCTGTGAGGCATTTAAGTAACCTACATAATAAGCAGAATATATGCCGAACATGGGAGAAATGTACATACCTAGGGAAGCATGGCCCTGGCCCTGGAGACGCCGACAAAAGTGTGTGATGGCGCGCAATGATGATGTGCGAAATGTCGAAAAGCCGTACGCCTCTTCCGGCCTCCGTGGTGCGTGGTACGTAGCACTGGATTCTAGAGTGATCCGGGACAGCGTTCCAAGAGCCGTGCCCAGCCGCGCCGATCGGCTCTAGTGATTACTCGTAATTGTCTGTCTGATGTACGTGCGTACTTGGTTTCCACTAGACTGCAACCTATGGAGAGATATATCTAAGACCTGCAATCAAAACCTGTACAGAGGAGGTAGGCGCTATGGGGCAAAAGAGTCTGCTCCGAAATAAAAAGGCAAAGCCAGGCCACGATCAGCAAGACTCCACTCCTATCACCCGCCGCCAGCAAGAAGTCCTGACCTATATCGCAGAGGGACTCAACAACCGAGAAATCGCCGACCAGCTCAACATCAGTTCCCGAACGGTGGAGGTGCATCGCTTTAATCTCATGCGCCGGTTACAAGTCAGCAATGTGGCGCAGCTCATTCGCCAGGGCCTGCTGATGGGATTATTGACCAAGCTCTTTCGGGTGACCGAACCACGAGCGTAACGAGCAACCATCAAAGAGACGACCGTTGTTCCTGCAGCTATAAGGGAGCACGAGGTGGAAGTTAGCCGTGCGGAAGCATTGCGCGATGCTTGGAAATCCCAAGGCAATCCCCCTTGCCCGCATACCCGGCTGGATGCCGAAAGCACCGCCTCCGGGTATTTCACGGGTCACTACGTGTGCAAGGCATGTGGTGAATACGTCCAAATCGAGCATCACGCCTCGCTCAGCAACCCCAACGTGAAGAGCAGGGCGAGCTGGGGACGTTATGCCATGCTCACGTCGATGGGACTATTGGCTGCCGCCGTCCCCGTCTTGACCGTCTGGTACAAGCGGAAACGCCGCAAGTCCGAAGAGTAGCGTCATCTTCAGTCTGTGGCCGTGTTTCGCCGCGGATTCTCAAGATCGCCCAGCAACAATGGTGATTGGAATGGTGCCGCTTGGCGATGTCGTCGTTCATTCCACCAACTTCATGCAGGCAACGCTCAGCCACCATTTCATCCTTCTGGGCCGACGGATGATACGGCGGTATATTCGTATGAACAGCGTATGCGCAAGCCTACTGCCTTCTGCCGACTATTCGCTGCCGTTGAGTCACAGTAGAATAGCGATATGCGTCTTGTCCCGTCGTTGCTCGCTCTCTTGCTGATGACCGCCGCGTGCAGCAAGAATCCCTATACGGGCCGCCTGCAGCTCGACCTCATTCCCGATTCACAGGAACAAAAAATGGGCCTCCAGGCCTATACCCAACTTATGCACGATCCAAAAGTGCAGATCTCTCATGACCCTGCTGAAGTGAATGCCGTCCAGCGTGTGGCCGAACGCATTATTGCCGCCGCAAAAAGTTCCAAGTACTCGAAGACGGCCAATGAATTTCAGTGGGAAGTGACCGTGATCAAAGACAATAAGACGATGAACGCCTTTGCGTTGCCGGGGGGGAAAATTGCCGTGTACACCGGTATTTTCCCGGTGGCAAAAACTGAAGCGGGCTTAGCGGCGGTATTGGGCCATGAAGTGACGCATGCACTCGCGCGGCATGGCGCCGAGCGCATGAGCCAAAGCGCCGCGGCGCAGGTATTGGTGGTCGGTGCGACGTTAGGCGCGGCTTCTCGGGGCTTCAGCCCGCAGCTCGCTCAGTTGGCGGGCGGCGCGCTTGCCAACTACGGCTTTATCTTACCGTATAGCCGAAAGCATGAATCGGAGGCGGATCATATCGGCATCATTTTGATGGCGGATGCCGGGTATGATCCCCATGAAGCAATCCATTTATGGGAAAGAATGGAGCAATTCAGCAAGGGACAGCCGCCCGAATTTCTCTCCACTCATCCGAGCCACGGCCAACGCATCGAACAGATTGAAGAATGGATGCCGGAAGCGATGTCGCATTACCATCCCGACCCTGCGCTCACGAACGCCGACCTACCCGCTCTGCGCTAGTGGCGGTTCAAAATGGATAACGTTTATGGAACGGCTTGCGCCAAGTTATGTGTTCTGGATCGCTTCTAACAGAGCTTCAAACGTATCTTTGCCCTCATACAGCATGCCGTTGATAAAAAATGTCGGCGTACCGGTGACACCGTTTCGCTCGGCATCCTGCCGCTCAGCTTGTACCCGACTCGCATAGGTATGCTCGGTCATCTCTCGCTCGAACTGGGTCATCTCAAGATCGAGAGCGGCGGCATAGCCAAACAGATCACTCTCGGTGAGTGCATCTTGATAGGCAAACAGCATGCGGTACATCGGCCAAAATTGACGTTGCTGTCCAGCCGCTTCTGATGCTTCGGCAGCACGAAAGGCGTGCGGGTGCTTATGCATCAGCGGAAAATGACGGTAGACAAATCGGAGAGCATCTCCGAGCTCAGCCTGCAGCGCTTGAACCGTCATTACAGCCTCAGCCGAATAGGGGCATTCAAAATCTCCATATTCGACGAGCGTGACTCGAGCGTTGTTCGGTCCTTCCACATGGTCTTGCCCCTGGACATCTGGAATCCGTCGTATCGGCATATTGAGTCTTTATCCTTTGTCCAACCACATTAGCCATTATTCCGACTGTCTACAGCCTTGCCTGTCCACTAATCATGCAAAGCCAAGTAGGGGACAAGGATGAAGAGCGGTCACCGAACAGAGCGTCGTGTTGACTTGACATAGGACTACAGGACGACGGAACTTTATATGGTGAATCGGCCCACTGCCGATATTCATCAGCGACTCTGTCCCCCCACAACGTGCTATCCTAAAATAATCAGAGGTGACAGCCCGGCACGCTCTCGCCTTGAGCCTCTCCATCAGGTATAAAATCGGTAAAAGAGCGGTGTCGCTCGCAGAGGATAGACAAAAAATAGGAGGTGACATGAAAGGAACTGCGATTCGAGCAGGACGAGTTATGGCAGTGATGGCAACGGTTCTCATTCTTCCGGTTCTCTTGTGTGAACGGATGCTTCATGCGCAAATCATGTCACCACCAACGATTGATTCTCGAGATACGAGAACGTTCGAAGATACCCGAGGACAAGACCCTCGACAGAACCCGGGACCAGTCCCTCCCGGTGCCATCGAACTGATGAAGAAGCTGAAGGAGGGGAAAATACCGGACAGCACAGAGGAGCTGGATTCGTCTAAGGGACACGGCGATAACGCCAAGCCTAACGACACGAAACCCCATACACCACCATTGCCCGACAAGTGAAGCGGATCGCGGCAAATGGATCACGGTGTGCATTTGCGAGAGAGCGGTTCAAAATCCGGCCAATCAATGAGCGTGTTATGGAATGTTCAGCGTGAGCTTTGTATAGAGAACCAAATCTGTCGCGGTGGCCTCGGCCCGGAGCACCTGAGCGTGTACTCTCACTTCCCGGCCATTGAGTTTCACTGACAGGGCATCTTGAAGAATGACCGACCGTAACGGAATGTCTTTGTACTGCGCGCGAAGAAGACGCGTAAGGGATGTGGCCAGAGCCTCTAATCCGGCTCTCTTGACTTCACAGACCATATCTGACCCGCATGCCGTGTGGCGAGGGATCAAGGACAGTCTTCCGAGGCGCAAATCCTCTCCAGTCCATTCAGTTTCCAGGTTGAAGGCGTCCGGATATTCTTTGAGACCAAGCAAGGACGTGGTGGCATATTTATTCCGGCTTCCCGTCATGACGGGATTCTTGACGGTAATCGCGGGCGCCGACTGTATGAGGTGGATGACATAGGCCTCACCGGCCAGATATTGCGCCACGACGGCATTGGCGACCGTATGCGGGATGGCGATCATGGCATTGGCACCTGACGGGAGCCTTTCAGAAATCTTGTCCGTAAACGTAGGCGTGTAGTGCGCCGGCGGGGTCTGGACCACCAGGCCGTTCAGGACGATGGCGTTGCCGGCCAGGCCAAAGGAGAAATGTACCGGTATGAGCTTGCCATGTTCGGCCGGGATCGTAAACGATGTCGGATAGACGCTGGTGGCATCATGGGACAAGCGCACGTCGACCTTGGGATGGTGCGACTTGGCGACGGCCTGAAGCTTGGTGGGGATGAATTGAACCTGCCAGGGGGTCCACTTCACGTCCAACTCGACGAACCCGATCCAGTGCGGCGCCTCAGGATTCGCAATGAGTCTCTTCAGAATAGTGTGCGGGGGGCCGTGACAATCCTCTTCTCGTAATACGGGCGCAATGCGGCGCCCCTGAGATTCTCCCGGGTACAGAATGCCGAGAAATTTCGCCGCACCGCCTCGGTGTTCGGTCCTGCAATAGACGGCGTCCACTAATGAGAGCGATAGGACGTTGTTCCCTTCGGAGCTGATTCCCGTAAAGGGAATAGGGAGCATGAGAGCGACAAGATCATGAGCAAATGGATGCAACATCATCGCTTCGATTGCCGTGCGTTCGCGGTCTGCGGCAAGTGTGCATGGAGGAAACAGGAGCGAGAGGATCGAGAGCAGTACGAGGTCGAGAGCGAATGGAATGAAATGACCGGGCAGGTGTTTCATGAACGTTCTATAGGTCATGCTGCTGTTGCACTGTCTCATACAAAACGATGATTGCGAGCAGTCTCTCTCGTATCCGTATCAGCCGGTCAGCTATGGCCGGCGGTCAAAATGCCATGGACGATCTGTTGCGCCTCTTCGACCAGCGCCTCAAGATGCGATTGGCTCACGAAACTTTCCGCATAGAGCTTGTACATATTTTCGGTGCCGGACGGACGAGCCGCGAACCATCCCTTGGCCGTCACGATCTTCAATCCTCCGATCGGCGCATCGCCGGCACGCGTCAACTGGGACACGATCGGATCGCCGGCCAGCACGGATGCCGTCATGTGTTCCGGAGAGAGCTTTCCCAACCGTTTCTTTTGGTCCGGTGTCGCCGGCGCATCGATCCTCACGTAGTACGGAGTCCCGAATTGTGCCGCGAGTTCACGGTAGTGCTCGCCGGGATCTTTACCGGTTCGAGCCGTGATCTCCGCGGCAAGGAGGCCGAGCAACAGACCATCCTTGTCCGTGGTCCATACCGTTCCGTCCTTGCGGAGAAAACCGGCGCCCGCGCTTTCCTCGCCGCCGAAGCAACAGGAGCCCTCCAAGAGACCCGCCGCAAACCACTTGAACCCGACAGGCACTTCCCGGAGCGGGCGGCCCAGGTGGTGCACGACTCGATCGATTAAACTGCTGCTCACCACCGTCTTGCCGACCCACGCGGTTTGCGGCCACTGAGGGCGATGGGTGAGCAGGTATCGAATGGCGACCGCGAGGTAATGGTTCGGGTTCATCAATCCCATCGACCGTGTCACGATGCCATGGCGGTCTGAGTCCGCATCATTTCCGAACGCAATGTCGAATTGATCTTTGAGCGCGACCAGACCGGTCATGGCGTAAGGGCTGGAGCAATCCATCCGAATCTTGCCGTCATGATCCAGAGTCATGAACCGAAATGTCGGATCGAGCGTCGAATTGACCACGGTCAGGTTGAGGCCGTACTGCGCCTTCATCGGCGCCCAATATCCAGTGGCCGCGCCGCCGAGCGGGTCGATCCCAATCCGGAGGCCGGAGTCGCGAATGACATCGAGGTCGATAACGGTCGCCAAATCATCGAGATATGGAGCGGCAAAATCGATCTGATGGGTGGTGTCTGCTTTCAGAGCAGAGGAGAACACGAGACGATTGACATCCTGATTGGATTGACGGAGCAAGTCATTGGCCAGGTCCTGAATCCATGTCGTCACGTCGGTGTCCGCCGGTCCGCCATTCGGAGGGTTATATTTGAAGCCCCC
>DATEPO010000215.1:0-3416 GCA_035273145.1 Nitrospiraceae bacterium | reverse complement strand
GCAAGGCCGCCGCCATTCCGCCTGTCGTCTGTAAAAACTTCCGTCGGCTGATGCCCAATCGATGGCTCGCCCGCGCTCCGGTCATGACGAGCATCTGTTCCACCCGGGCCTGTTCGTCCGTCTGAGGGAGTGGCGGAAATTCCTCATTCGAGACGATCCTCGTAGGGAGCGGACCCGGCGACGTCCAGCCTTGTATCAGATTGGGTGTTTTGACGAACCTTCTGTGGTTGCTGTTCATTGCGCCTCCGTTAGCGAGATTTCGGGATGTCGCGAATATTTCTGTCGCTTGGCTTAAGTATGTTTGACATCAGCGCTGTTGAACGTGTAATTCTCCCCGCTGATGAACCATGGACCACGGCGCATCCCTCTTTCATATGCCGATGTCCGGCATGCTACGCTCGAAGATCGTGAGAGTAAGCTAGAGCCACGATATGAATAGTCTTCTTCGCAAGTCGCTTGCCTTCTGCATGGATGAGGCGGGTGCGTCCTCCCTAGGCACTCCGGCACAGAACTCCGCCCCGCAGCGATGATGGCCGATCTTCTCCCGCTGTTCATAAAGACGCTCCTGCTGCGTCCGTACGTCTTCCTGTTTCTCGCCGTCTTCTTCATCGCAGGCCGATTGTTGTTGGGGTGGCGCCGAACCGGACTGTTCTTTCTGGTGAGTTGGATCACGGCGTTTCTCTGCGAGTTTTCGTCCACCCGGACCGGGTTCCCCTTCGGGTTCTATTATTACACGGGGTCAACGGTTGGAGAGGAGCTGTATCTCTCCAATGTGCCGTTCATGGATTCCCTGTCGTTCCCGTTTCTGCTCTATGCGAGTTACTGTCTCGCGCTCGTCTTTGCCCTGCCCTCAGCGGCGTCGGCCGGTCGTCTTCAACTCACACTGGACCCTATCATTCGAACGTCGTGGCCGGTCCTCGTGCTGACGGCCCTGTTCCATACCTTCATCGATGTGGTTATCGATCCCGTTGCCTTGCGCGGCGATCGCTGGTTTCTGGGCCTCATCTATGGGTATCCCGAGCCGGGGCTGTACTTCGGCATTCCGCTGGCGAACTTTTTGGGGTGGGCCATCGTGGCGCTGATTGCCGTGTCCGGCTATTTCATGATCGACCGATCTCTTCCACCCCTCTCTTTTCAAAATGATGGGACGGCCACGATCACCGCTCTCCTGTTGGGCTGCGCCTTGTACTATAGTGTGCTGCTGTTCAACCTGGCGGTCACGTTTTGGATCGGCGAATCCTTTCTAGGCCTGGTCGGGCTCATGATCTATCTGCCCCCAACCGTCTTGTTGGGTCTCCGGCTTCTCAACCGGCTGCCGACTCCGTCCGCCTCATGCGTGAAGGGAGACAGCAGAGAAATCAGGCAGAGGTGACGCCCGGCGGCAGTCGGCATGATGAGCGCGAGACTCGACTCGGTGGTTCCACGGTTACTTTTAGGTCGCCCTCCGTTTTGAGGACATGGACAAGCGCCTGTCCATGACGGGCGCGCTCGAACTGAAGGTCAACCCTCGCGTGACCGATTCGGAGCCGATGCAGTTCGAGAGTATTGACCGAGTCAGGAAGCATCGGCCGGACAATCCGGAGTCGGCGATTGAAGGCGTCCGGCACGAGGCCGAGCAGGGTCGACACGAAATACGGCATCGAGCCGGATGCCCACGCTTGCGGGTGATCCGCCACCGGATAAGGAATTGGAACGTGATACTCACGTTGATCGAAACCGCAGAAGAGCTCCGGCAGTTGGTAGGCTTTGAAATGGATGGCCGCCTGACTGAGGCCGTTAAAAATGTGAAGGGCCTCGTCATCGAACCCATACCGGCGTAAGCCTGCGGCGATGAGTGAATTATCGTGCGGCCACACGGAGCCTAGGTGATAGCTCAATGGATTGTAGGCACGCTCCTTTGCCGACAGCGTGCGAACCCCCCATCCGCAGAATAGATCGTCGGCCATTAGGCGCTTGGCCGTGAGTGCGGCTTTCTCAGGATCGACAATTCCGGACCACAGCGCTTGCCCGGGATTCGATGAGACCACCGCGGCCGGCTTGCCGTCGCCTTGAAGCGCTAAGGCGTAAAAGGACAGCTCCTCCAGCCAGAAGCTGTGATTGAACCGGCGGCGCAGGCGCTCGGCTTCCTGTCGAAGGCGAGCTGCGCGTTCCGAGTCGCCCACGCGATCGAATAACTCGGCGATCGCCAGCTTGGCCCGATACGCGTAGCCCTGCACCTCTACCAACGCGATTGCGGGTTGAGCGATGCTGCCGTCGGCGTTTACGATCGCATCGCCGGAATCCTTCCATCCCTGATTGATGAGCCGCTGGTTCGAGGTCGAACTGCTGTCGTACGCGACGAAATCTTCGCCGTGCCGGTCGCCGTACCGATCCATCCAGTCGAGCGCCCGTTCGACGTTGGGTCGCAATTCTTGAAAGAGAGACAGACTACCGGTCCAGCCGGCATGCGCGCCTATTAGGATCAGAAATAACGGCGTCGCGTCGATCGTCCCATAATACGGCGTATGCGGGATCAATCCCAGATGCGCGGCTTCGCCCACCCGAAGTTCATGCAGGATCTTGCCCGGCTGCTCATCCCGCCATTCGTCGACTTTGGTTCCTTGGTATTTGGCCATCAGCCGCAGCGTTTGAGCGCTGATGTCCGGATCGAACGCCAGCATTTGGAATGCCGTAATCAAACTATCCCGACCGAAGATGGTGACGAACCACGGCACGCCGCCCGCATAGAATGTTTCGCCTTGTAACGTGCTCCGCAGCACGCGCAGGTCGCGCAAGGAGCGGGTCATGATCTGTTGGAGCACGAAACTGTCGCTGGTGATCTCGGTGACGGACTCCATCCAGGCTTGGGCATCCTGATGAAGCTCCGCTTCAAGTCGCTGGATATTCCGCTCCTTCAGCGGCTGCGGTTGCACCTCGCGGGCATCCCGCGACTCCCGAATGACGAGCGAGACAAGAAATTGTTTCTTCTCATCCGGATTGAGCGTCACGTGAAAGTGCGCCGTCTCGTCGTCCGTGTGCTCCACCGCCGGTGAAAAATGAACGGTGAGGCTTCGATAGACGCCGTCTTTGCCTTCATAGAAGTAATGCAGCATGCCGTCGATCCATCGATGTTCGCGTCGTACGCCCAGTTGTTCTTGTAACGTGCCTTTCACGGTGTAGAGATCTTCGAAGGCGGAGCGGAACGTGAACGAGATCGGAAAGTCGGCCGTCTGGCGCCCATAGTGTTCGAAGATCACACTATCGTGGAGCGCGAGATGGCGACTATCGATAATGCGTTGCCAGCGGATGCCGATGGATTCCTTTTTTACGCTTTTGCCGCCGGAGGTCTGTAAATCTGGATTGGTCAGCTCGAATTGACCCATGAAACCGGGAGTGGCCGACGCACCGAGCGCAGGCGCCAGCGACCCGGATATGCG
>DATEPO010000214.1:0-15304 GCA_035273145.1 Nitrospiraceae bacterium | reverse complement strand
AAAGGAAAGGTGGTTCCCGGTTAACCATGTCATGGAATGGACTGAAAGACGGTTTCAGTTGACCGGTATGCAGCCGTTGCCTGATGGCAGACTTCAATCGACGACACTTCAACCACTCGACGCATCCTCTCGCCGATGTCTCATCCTGTAAGTCTTTGCCGATCCGCCACGTAGTGCATGTTTCGTGGTCCCGATATGCCGCTAAGACTCACGATGGGAATGATCCGTTGAATCTGCTATAAGACATCGCGTTGACTTCAATGGTTGGTGTCCAGCCTGAATCTTCTCTAAACCGGAAGGCAGGCGCCTCACGGGCTCACAATTCACCGCGAGAAAGACCCTTGATGAATTCTGAACACCAACTCGGCCAGTTTATACCTCTCCATTACCATTACCACATGCTGAGAGACCACGCTCGCATGACCGGATTCCGTCGCGCAATCGAGGCGTGTGTCCGTCCCGGGGCCAAGGTGCTGGAATTCGGAGGCGGGACAGGGGTCCTCTCGTTCTTTGCTGCGCAGCAGGCGAGTCGCGTATGGTGTGTGGAGCGCAATCCTGAACTAGTCTCTGAAGCTCGCCGCCTGCTGACACGCAACCCGAACACCGAGCGAATTGAAGTGGTTCAGGCTGATGCGTTCGAATATCTGCCGCCCGAACCGGTAGATGTCGTGATTTGCGAAATGCTCCATGTCGGTCTGCTCCGCGAAAAACAGCTTGCCGTGATCAAGGCATTCAAAGAACGCTATGTGCAACGATTCTCCGGCCCTCTGCCGGTCTTCATCCCTGAGGCCGTGCTGCAAGCGGTCCAGCCGGTGCAACAGAGTTTCGACTTCGAAGGTTATTATGCCCCCACGATTCTGTTTCAGGATCCTGTGGTCAACCATCCCGGCACACGAGAACTCGGCGCGCCGGTTCTCTATCAGCAGTTGACCTACGAGACGCCCTTCGATCTCACCTGCCGATGGAGTGGCCCACTGCCCATTACAACGGGCGGAACGCTCAACGCGTTGCGCATCGTCACAAAAAATGTCCTGGCCATCCTGCTCGATTCACATTCGACGATCGACTGGCACAATCAGTATTTAATTGTGCCGCTGAACAAGGAATTCATGGTGAGCCCAGGAGACAAGGTGCACGTCGCCTTCCACTATACTGCCGGTGACCCGCTTTCAAGTTTTCAGCCCCTCGTGTCGGTGTAGCTCAGCGTCAGACGGCGCTGTCTGTCAGGAGCATCAAAGCCATTCATATCGTGACCACCGTGCGAATCTGCTCATGCGGCCTTGACGAGACTTCCGGCGACTCGCCTTATGAGAGGTTTCCTACACTGCACATCGCCGCCTACTGATTGGCGGCAACTCTACGCAAATTATACAAGTAAGGCAGCGCGGGACGTGACTCCATGACGCTAAGAACGAAACAACAAAAGGACGTGAGGCGCGATGGACCCCCAGGCGGCTGATCTCGGCTTTCCCATTTGGTTGAGGATCAATCATTTCATCAATCTGGTTTGCATCTTCTTCCTGATGCGGAGCGGGCTCCAAATCCTTGCCGATCATCCGAAGCTCTATTGGAACAATCATTGCCGCCTGGGGAGCGAGTGGATCAAATTCGGGAAGAAAAAAATGCCGACGAACCGGCTGTTCACCTCAATGGACGAGGCCGAAGACGTCTCGCCTGTTTTCGCCATCCCTGGCGGCCATCATAATCTCGGCTCAGGGCGCAACTGGCACTTTCTGATTGTGCCGCTCTGGATCTTGAATGGCCTGAGCTATGTGGGATTGCTCTTTGCGACCGGACAGTGGCGGCGACTGATTCCCACAAGCTGGTCCATCATTCCGGAAGCCTGGGAAAGCGCGAAGACGTTTGCAAGCCTTCAGATTCCACCGGAGTCGTCCTTCCATCCCTATGATCCGCTCCAGCAACTGGTGTATGCCAGCGTCGTGTTTCTGTTGGGACCGCTGATGATCGCGACAGGCCTCTCGCAATCGCCTGCCTTTATCGCGCGCTATCCGTGGTATGCGAAACTGTTCGGCGGCCGGCAAGGCGCGCGCAGTCTGCATTTCATCGGACTGATGCTGCTGGTTCTCTATGTGCTTACGCACCTCGCCATGGTGGTCCTGGTCCATTTTCCGCGCGATGCCCAAACGATGTTCAGCATGTTCGGTCAATCCGAGCTTCCATCGGTTCTGGGCTTTGTCATCGCTTCGTGCGCACTGTTGGCGGTGATCGGATTTCACATTGCCGCCACTTTGTATACCCGATGGAATCAGCGAAAGTTTCAAGAACATGCGACAGCTATCGTCGAACCGCTCATGCGACTCGTGTTCGGTTCACTGAAATCTCATCAACACTACGGGCCACAAGACATCACCGCGGAGCATCACGTGAACGGCTATCCTCCCGAAGACGGGGACTATCGACGTCTCGCCCAAGATGGATTTCGCGAGTGGCGCTTGCGGGTCATTGGACTGGTCGATCGGCCGCTCGAACTTTCGCTGGACGACCTGAAACGTATGCCCAAACAAGAACAAACCGTCATGCACAATTGTATCCAAGGGTGGACCGGCTTCGCACGGTGGGGCGGCGTGCGTGTCACCGATATTTTACATGCGTGCCGGCCGCAGCCTGACGCTCAATGGATCGTCTTCCATGCGTTCGTCCAGGAAGAGTACGCGCCCGACCATTACTATGAGGCATTCAAGCTCTATGAAATGGACGATCCGCAAACGATTGTGGCCTATGAGATGAACGGCAATCCTTTGCCGTTCGAACATGGCGCGCCGTGTCGCCTGCGCCTTGAGACGAAAGTCGGGTATAAAATGGTGAAGTATCTACGCCGAATTGAACTGGTCTCCTCGCTTGAGCAGGTAGGCTTGGGCCACGGCGGGTATCGGGAAGATCATCAATACTATGATAAGGTCGCGTCGATCTAACCCAAATGAGCACGCTCTTTTTTCATGAACAGACTGCACCGGACGCCGAGGACGGCTCGAGACTCGTCGTGCGCTACTACTATGACGATATCTCGGAAGATATTTTGACGAGATCGTTTCGACTCTTTCCAAAAACGGTCCAGAAGGAGTTCCTCGGCAACGGTCTCATTCCCTTGGCCGACCTGCCGGCTGACGTCAAAGCCAAACTGAAAGACTTTCTATTCCGACGCATGCAGGAAGAGCAGAGGCAGGCTTCATGAAACTGGCGCTCCTCGCCATCGTCGGCGTTCCGATCCTCTGGCTGCTGGCGCTGATTTTTTATCTGCTGTCCTGGCTGGATTGGGACAAGAAGCACTCTCGAATCCCAAAGTAATCCGCTATAAGGCTCAATGGTTTCCGAGTTCCTATCTCACTCCTACTCATGAACTACAGTGTCGGCAAGAGCAAGAGCGGTGGATGCTCAAAAGAAATGATTGCGGGGCGGAACAGCCGCTGGCAGTCGTCGTACATTTGTTGGAACCGTTACAGCTCTCCACGCCGGGCCATGTCTCGAATGCGATCGGCCGTCCGCGCGGCAATCGCCTGAATCGTGATGGACGGATTGACGCCGGTCGACGTTGGGAAGACCGATCCATCGCAGATAAACAGGTTCGGAATGTCATGCGCCCGGCAGTCGGCGTTCACAACGGAGTCGCTCGGATTCCGCCCCATGCGGCACGTTCCCATCAGATGGGCCGTGCGCGGCGCGTCCCAGACATCCGACCCGCCTGCCGCCTTGAAGATGTCCTCTATCTTTCCCCTGGCATGCTGGATGAGGCGCTGATCGTTTTGATGGAAGCCGAACAGCACGTGGGCGACCGGCAATCCGTGCTGATCCCGCTCGGTGGCGTGCAGCTTGACCTCGTTCGTTCGTTGTGGCATGCACTCGCCGACCATACCTAATCCAGAAAAATAATTGTAGTCCAGCATTTCCCGCCTGAGCGCCACGCCCCATAAGCCGCGTCCCGCGATGAGGCGTTCGGCAAATTCCACGGCATGAGGGCCGATGACTTCTATGACGTAGCCGCAGATGAACCCGACATCCGGCATGGTTCGGTTGAAATGCTCGGTAATCGCGCCGCCGGGTGGCGGCGCTTTGTACTGATTGATCCGCTCGGCAAACTTCGCGTAGACTTGATGACTTGGTTGCACCATGAAATACTTGCCGACCAGCCCGGAAGAATTGGCGAGGCCGTTCGGAAACCGCGAACTGGCTGAATTGAGCAAGAGGCGAGGCGTCTCGATGGCATAGCCGGACACCACGACATACTTGGCGCGCTGCCGATGCAGTCCCTCCTGTCCCTTCCTAAAATAGAGCACTCCGTCCACACGCCCACGCGCATCGTGGGTCACCTGAGCCACCATCGATGCCGGCCGCACCTCTGCTCCGGCTCGGATCGCCCGGGGGATGTACGTCACTAACGTGGAGCTTTTCGCATTGGTGGAGCAACCGTAATTGCACAGCCCGCGATAGACGCACGGCGGACGATCGACATGCGGCGCGCTGAGCGTCGCAATCGGACACGGCGCTACGGGAATGCCGAGCCGCATGCAGCCGCGAACCAGGACGTTCGCACAGGCATTCAGTTGATGTTCGCGTTGCGGATAGCGGCGGCGCCGGCGACCCCACGGATAGAAGGTCGGACCGGCAATCTGGAGCGCTTCTTCCACCTCGTCGTAATACGATTCCAGGTCGTCGAACGTCAACGGCCAGTCGACGAGATCGGCCCCGGGTACCGCTCCGTCGAGTGAACGGCGGCGGAAATCGTCGGGATGCGCACGCAGCGCGACCATGGAATAGTGGACCGTGCTGCCTCCGACGCCTCGACCGGAATTGTTCGATCCTAATTCGACCGGGTGCTGACCTCCGGTGATACGTTCGTCCGTCCAGAATAATTTCGACGCCGCTCGCTCATCGGAAATAAAGTCTTTCGTCGGGTCCCAATGCTCGCCGGCATCCAGGATCGCAACCGAAAACCCGGCTTCCGCCAGCTTGGCACCGAGCACGCTTCCGCCCGCCCCGGCCCCCACAATACAAAACTCTACTTCTTCCCGGGACCAGTCGCGCATTGGCACCCGCTCGCCATTGATGCCGGGTGCGGACAACGTCCGTCCATTCGTGTCATGTGTATCACACGGACTACGGCGTGCCATGATCCGGCCCTTCCACCTTCGCGTCCCAGGAATCGACGCCGCCGTCCCAAATACGACTATAGCCGCGGGGTGAGGACGGACCGTGATAGCCGATCTCGTTCCACGCGGCAGGATGCGCGTAATACACTTTCACGACTTCGACCGCCAGGACTTTGCCGAAGAACACGTGACTCGGCAGTTGCTTCCAGGTCTCGCCGGGAGGATCGCCTTGCTGCACGCGCTTGAGAATCATGTCTTGTGACGGGGCGTCCAGTTCGTGAAACGGCGCTTTAAAAAATACCCGTGCCGTTTCCTCGATGCCCGCAATCGCCAGCCTCCAGGATTCCCGTTGCGGCGGCAGCACTTCAAAGCGATAGCCGTCGCGCTTATCCTCGAATAACTTCTGATCGATCCACGGCACAATGGGAATTTTCGCCTCTGCCGGCCGATCGGGTTGAGGGATGATGCGATCGACGATCGCTTCCAACGTCTTCACTTCGCTCGGCGACAAGAAGCGGATGGACGGCACGTCTTCCAGCCGTCGCCGAATCGTCTCACGGGTTTGATCGTCCCAATCGGGAGTCGCCCATTTGTCCAGGACATTAAAATGCGGATAGCGGGTCTGGAATACATCTTTTCCGCCGGGTGTGGTCTCGCGATGAAGATGTCGGGCCGTGCTCATGGGTCTCCTTTGCGTATGCTTACATGAGATAAATCGTCACGAGGCCGATACCGGCCAAAGCGGCAAACCAGCCGGGGGCGCCCTGCGGAGGACCTTGCATGAGATTGAACAAGGCTACATACATTCCACCCATTTGGCGATCCAGACCGCGCAGATGCATGCCGAACCCGACGAAACCGACAATCAACGTGAGCCACAGGAACGCGGCGAAGACGATTCGACTCACGTCGGACGGCGCGATGGCGATCCAGAGACCGGCAAGCACCGTGATGACCGGCACGGTCAGTGGCGCGTACATGGCCGGAGTATTGAACGCGCCGCGGTAATGAAGGATGCCGGCTTGAAGAATGCCCCCGAGCAGGACCAGCACGACAAATATCAGGAGCGCCGTTGGAATCTGAATCCCGAAGATGGTGTGCTCACCGGCGAGGCCGGCTGAAATAATCAACGCGAGCAGCCCCATCGCGCTCAAGGCCAAGGGGAACAAAATCGGGGCGCCATACATGAGGTAATGCAGCCACCATCGGATTCCCCCGGGCTTTTTCACCATGCCGTAGTAGACGTGATAGCCGAAGCCGATAAATCCGGTGACAATCGCGAGCCATCCGACCAGATACACCGTGTCATTCAGCCAAAGGACGCGCGGCAACGCCGCCGCCATTACAATCGGTCCGGCAAGCAGCGGTCCCACGATCAACGGCCCATATTGCAGACGGTACGAAAAATTATGCCGATAGTGTCCGACGAACGCATCCACCATAATCAGCAGCGTCGTCGCCGACACGATCAAGGCCAGCCATTGAAACGGATTCAAGCCAAGAAAGAACGATGTCGCCATGTCGCCGTTCCTCTCACTGCTCTTTCGCGCGCCGCGCCGGAAATAAAGACGGAGGAGCCGACGCAGGACGATGGCCCGGAAGCTGTCGATAGTCTCGTTTCACCTCCGCTCCATACCGATACACTAGTTCACCGCCCAAATAGCCTTGCACGGTGATGATCACCGCCACCCCGACCAGCGCGGCGAGATATGGAATGGTCAAGGGGCTCTCGGTTTGCCACAGCCATGCCCGCCAGAGCGCCATCACGATGAGCAGCCCAAACACGATCAATCCGAGCGCCATGTGCGCGCGCAGAAAGGACCGCGCTTCGCCTTCTTCCATCGGCATGCGCGCACGTGAGATGGCCCCCGTGGCGATCGTCAGCGGCGTGGCGAGGACGGCGCCCACGAGAGTCCACCAACCGGTTTGCGCCAGCGAGGGCACAGTGAAAAGAAACCCCACGCCGTCGCAGATCAGCGACATGACGAAGAGCGCAATGCTGAAATGGACCATGATCGGATGAATCGGCGCGGATAGTTCGGCGACACGAACGGCATGCCGCCAATCGGTGATCGTCCCGGTTTGCATCGGATTGTGCTCCGCCATACGGAGAGTCTAATACATAGCCTACAGGTATTCAGCCGGGAAGAGTGCCTCCGGAGCGTCGGAATTCCATTGATTGTTACGTCAGTGCATCCACGGCACGCCGATCCGGTGTTTTGCAGCGCCGTTTTCGGATGTAGCTCACCCCAGTACAAGCGACAGTCCCAGCGTGGCGACTCCGACAAGAAGCCACACGACATAGTCGCCCACCATTCCACTGTGCCAGGCTTCGAGGACGGAGACAGCGGGTTTTAAGCCTCGCCGAATTCCGGCATCCATCCGGCGTGGCAAGCGGTGGCGAAACAGCTCGAAGAAGGCGAGCGCCATGGCAAACGCCGTCGACACGATGCCCATCAGTTGATCGGCGGGCGGGCGATTCGACCCCTCAATCGATGAAGCCCGGTGGCCGTCAAGAACCACCGCGGCATAGCCGGCGGTATCATGAAAGCGGCTCGCGGCCGTCCGCGCTTGCATCCCCAAGTCCGGCATGGTCTGGATCAGCAAGGCCAGCGCGAGCAAGACAATGGGAGGCGCCAGCAGGACCCAATGAATGCGCGGCGGCGCTTCCTGCGTCTCCGGCCCTTCTTTTTCGGTGGGAGCGGAGCCTTCTTCTTCTTCGACCGGTCCCCATCCCAAGAAGATGCGGCCTGTCGCCCGCAAGACCGCCCCTCCGGTGAATGCGGAGGAGAGCAACAGCACCGCAGGGACCCACGCGGCGTGCATCTGATGAGCCGCCTCCTCGATGAGCGCCTTGCCGAAGGCCGTGCCGAACGGCGGACAACCGGCGAGGCCGAGCCCGCCGAGGAGAAACACGCATCCGACGATCGGCATCTGCCGTCCCTGCCCACGCAGCGACAGTTCATCGACATCACGATAGCGAAAAAGAAGCAGCCCTGCCCCTAAGAACAGGGCAGCCTTGATCAAGCCGTGCGCCAGAAGATAGATTGAGACTCCGGCCGATGCCGTCGGATTGAAGAGCGCGATCCCGATGAGGAAGACCCCGGCGTGACTGATCGTCGAGAAGGCCAATAGCCGCTTCAGATGGCGCTGAAGTAGGCACATGATTCCGCCAAGCACCGCGGTGGTCGCGCCGGCCGCCATCAGGATGGTTTGAATCGGCGCAGCGGTCTCGAACGGTCCGTTAAAGATGGTCCAATAAAGACGGGCGATACCATACAACCCGAGTTCAACCATGACGCCAGAGAACAAGGCGCAGACCGGTGCCGGGGCGACGGCATGGGCGTCGGCCAGCCAGAAATGAAACGGAATTAACGCACCTTTGACCAGGAGCCCGACTGTAAGCAGCAGGAACGCGATCACGATGAGGCCGTCGGCCGGCTCGGCGGCGAGCGCACGGCCGATTTGCGCCAGATTCAACGCGCCCGTACGGCCGTACAGCAGGCCGATGCCGTACAGCATGAAAAAGGCGCCGATGCTGTTCGTCACGGCGAAATTGAGACAGCCTTCCAATGCCGAGGTCTCGGTTTTATAGCCGGTCAACGCATAGGCGGCGACACTCATCAGTTCGAAACACACGAACAGCGTGAAGATGTCGCCGCTCAAACAAAATCCGACCATGGCGGCGATGAAGACCAACATGAGCGCGTGGAACAGCGTGCCCACGGAGTCGAAGTAATGCCAGGCAAACACCAGCGAAGCCGTCGCGAGCAGGCCGATCAAGACCGCCATTCCGGCAGCGAAGGTATCGACGTAGAGGGCGATACCCAGCGCCACGCCGCTGCGCGGTGTCCACCCGCCGAGCCAAGAGACCCACGGCGTATCCAACGTCTGTATGAGCACAATGGCGCTGATTCCCGTGACAGCGGCGGCCGTTGCGATCGTCCCTGCATCGGCCCAACGCCGAGGAAGCACGGCTTGGAGGACGATCACCAGCGTGGCGAAGAAGAGCGGCAGGGCAATCGGCAAAGAAACGAGGGCCTCCATCGCCGCCCCGCTTAATTTCGCAGCGGTCTGAGCGCCTGGGGATCCAGCGTTCCCGTCCGCTTATGGATGCGGATCGCGACGGCCAGCAACAATGCGGTCACGGCGGCGCTGACGACGACGTCCGTCAGCGCCAGCGCTTGGACGACGGGATCGACCGCGGGCGTCCCGACGGGCGCACGCAGAAAAATCGGCGGACCGGCTCCGTGCCGATAGCCGATTGCGAGCAGCAGGATATAGGTCGACGACTGCGCGACCGAGAGGCACACGATCAAATGGATGAGATGCCGACTCGTGGCGACTCCGTACAAGCCGATCAGGAACAGCCAAATAGAAACACCGTAGGGCAGCATGCTCATGACGGCTCTCTCGGCGGTTTCCGGGATTCTTCAAGAAACTCTACGAAGAGCAGCGCGAAGGCGGCCGAGACTTCCACGCCGGTCGCGACATTTAATAGGACGATCATGCCTCCGGAGTTCAACCGGCCCGATTGTCCCAGCGGCAGGAGATTTTCGAGAAAGGCGCCGCCCGCCGCCAGCATGGATAAGCCGATCAACACGTACGCGCCCGCCCCGGCGGCTTCCACCGTCTCGATCGACGCGCGTCGGCCCAATCGTTCGAGCACCTCGTCGCCGCCGAGCAGATAGATCAGAAGGGCCGCCATCGCGAGGATTACCCCCCCTTGAAACCCGCCGCCCGGCGTCAGATGGCCGTGCAACACGATCGTGGCGCCCAACAGCACGAGAAAACCGAACAGTCCAATCCCAACCCACTGGACCGCCTCGCTGATGTGCCTGCGGCGCTCTTGTTGCTGTTCGCACGATTGGTCGCGTTGTTCCCGAAATAGAACCGCCAGCCCGACCACCGCCACGAACAGGATGAATTCTTCCCCTACTGTATCGAAGGCGCGGTAGTCGAAGTTGACGGCGCTGGGAATATTCGTCGCGTGCCGCTCGCCCACGGCTGTGGCATTCAGCACATCGCCATACGGGCCACGATACGATCCGAACGAAGGAAGACGCACAAGTCCATGGAGCAAGAGTCCTCCGACGGCCGCCGCCGAACCGAAACAGACCAGCCGGCGGGTCGTGGGCGTCACGACGATGCCTTCCGCACGATGCGCAGCGTGGCTAAAATCATCAGCGGGGTGGCGCTTCCCACCACAATCACCGACAGCGCGACATCCGGCGCCGCCAGCAACATGAACAGAATGCCGAGCAACAGACCGTAGAGACTGAGCATGAAGACCTGCCGCCGGGGATCCCGTATCAAGACCACGGCGGTTCCACCGGCTGCGGTCAGGAGAAATGTCACGGCCTGAATAACAGTCATCGCGCCTGCTCCGTCGGGCCGGATCCCGCGCGCGCGCGATGGAGGGCCTTGGCGGTCGCGTGAGTGACGAACGGACCCGTCAGTATCATGAGTGAGACCGTCAGGATCGTGTTGACGCCGGAGGAAGACAGGCCTTCTTCGACCAGGACTGCGGCGGCCAACGGCAACGGTCCGAGAATCAGCGCCGCGCTCACATAGTGCAAGCGGTCGAGTGAGCGGCGCATCGCCACCATGCCCGCGCAACAGAGCATCACGGCGAAGACGGCAATCGCCAGCAATGCCCCGACCATCGAATCATGCCATTCATGTCCGGTCATGCGGCTCCATGAAGCGGATGAAGATCAGCGTGCCGGGAAACGACAGAACGGCCGTCGTCAATGCGATACTGTACAGTTCCGGCCTATGGGATCCCTCGGCTACGAGGAGCAGGATGAACACGCTTACAACGCCTGCCATCTCAAAGGCGATCAGACAGTCCCACACCGAGGCCCGCCAGCAGACGATGCCGCACATCAGAAGACCGAGCAATAGAACGGCCGCCGACCATAACCACGCGTTCATAGAGGCCACCGTCTCTCTCCATGGCCGGGCGTGTGATCAGAAACAAGCTGGTGGACGGTCACTGCGCGGTGTCGGCGATGAATCGCTACGACACAGGTGTTGGGGGCCAAGGAAAGGGCGCCGGCAACGATCGCCCGGCGAGCGGCGGAACGGCCGTCATCCCCGCCCGGATCGAAGGGGATCCTTCGCAGAGATCCGCTCACGTCTTCGCCGTTCATTCCACGTCGCCAGAGCGCCATCGCAACGAGTCCACAGTCCGCCAACACCTGTCCAGGCACGCCTCGAAGCTTGGCGAGCCAGCCGAGGCTCGGTGAGAACGGCCGTGTGTGAACGCTTCCGATATGCATGGCGGCCGTCGTCAGCGCCGCAACCACCGCGCCGGCCATGCACTCGGTCCAGGAGAAGGGTCCAGCCAGAAGAAGGGACACCGCGGTCCACCCGATCCACCAGGCACCATAGCTCGTGAAGCGATTCACATCGCTTTTCATAGACACCCCGAACGGTCTGTCATCGTGCCGTGAGTCACCCGACTGAGCGCGATTGCTGAATGAGATGCGCGGTGTTGATCAGCGAGAGATGAGACAGCGTTTGGGGAAAGTTCCCCAGAAGCCGATGCCGCCGCGGATGATATTCTTCGGACAGCAACCCGACGTCGTTGCACAATCGAAGCAGGCGCTCAAACAGACGCTCCGCGTCGGCTTGTTGTCCCATCAGGGCATAATTGTCCGCCAACCAAAAACTGCACGCAATAAACACGCCTTCGCGCGGCGAGTCTTTCGTCCCATAACGAAGCAGCAGGCCATCGTCCACCATCAGTTCCCGTTCGATCGCCTCAACCGTACTCCGCACACGAGGATCGTCGGGCGGAAGAAAGCCGACGATCGGGATCATCAAGAGGCTGGCATCCAACTTCGTCGAGCCAAAGGACTGTACGAAGGCGCGGCGCTCGGGATCGTACCCCTCGTTGCAGACGGTCTCGTGAATGGTGTCCCGGAGCCGACGCCAGCGATCCGCTGGTCCCTCCAGGCCAAACCGCTCCGTCTCTTTCACCGCGCGGTCCATCGCGACCCATGCCATGACCTTGGAATACGTATACTGTTTGCGCTCGCCGCGCGTTTCCCAGATGCCGTGATCCGGGCGTTCCCAGTTGAATTTAAGATAATCCAGTAGCGCGCATTGAAGAGCCCAGGCTGCCGAATCCGGCTCGATGCCCTTGTGCAAAATCATCGACAAGGCATTGATGGTTTCTCCGTAAATATCCAATTGGCATTGCTGGGCCGCCTCGTTGCCGATATGCGCGGGGCCGGTGCCTTCATAGCCGGGCAACCAATCCAACGTCGTCTCCGGCAATTGGCGCTCTCCCGCCACGCCATAGACGACCTGCAAATCCGCAGGATCGCCGGCGGTCGCTCGGATAATCCATTGCCGCCAGGCTCGAGCTTCCTGCTCATACCCGCTGTCCAAGAGCGCCTTGAGTGACAAGGAGGCGTCACGGAGCCAACAGAAGCGATAGTCCCAGTTTAGGCATCCGCGCAGACTTTCGGAGAGCGACGTCGTTGCAGCAGCCAGCATGCCGCCCGTGGGGGCATGGATCAGGGCTTTCAGGGTAATCAACGACCGGGTCACCGCATCCTTCCACGGTCCTCGATACGTGCATCGCGCCGACCAATCCCGCCACCACCGCTCCGTCGCTTCGATCGCTTTCATGACATCTAAAGCGGGGGGCAGCGACTCATGCGACGCATAGGAAGTCAGAACAAAAGAAACGACATCCCCCGCCGACACAGAAAAGTCCGCGATGATGCTCTTCTGCTCATGGCGCAAGTCCACCGTTGTTCGTAGGCACACGGCATCGGGCCCGGCCGTGATGATCAGTGCGTGATCTGCCGGCGTGCGAGGCGGCGCTTTTTTCACCCACGGCATGATTGAGCCGTAGTAAAAGCGAACGAGCATCTCCATGTGCATGGGAACGCTGCCCGCTTTGCCTTCGACCAGTCGCACGACATTCGGATGCTGCTCACGAAGCGGCATGCAGTCAGTCACCACCACCACTCCTTCTGGAGTGTCGTATTCGGTCTCCAACACCAGCGTACCGTCCCGGTATCGTCGTTCCGTCTTCCGGATGTGCCCGGCCGGGCGGAGCACCCACCGGCCGTGCTCCGGGGTCCCGAGCAAGGCGGTGAAACAGGCGGCCGAATCAAACCGAGGCAGGCACAGCCAATCGATCGCTCCTTCGCGCGAGACGATCGCCGCAGTGTGCAGATCGCCGATCAAGGCATAGTCTTCGATGCGCGTCAGCATGACCAGTCCCGATCTTCGCCGCTATGCTGTTGATACGCGCGTTCGCGTCGGTCTGCGGATTCTTCCAGACGCCACGGTTGCCATGGCGCGTGTCGAATTTCGACGTGTCCTTCCAGCACATTGGCATCCCACCGGGTCCGGTCGCCTTCTCGCCAACACCGCAGATCGAGCCGGGCTCTTCCCACGGTCAGTTTGCGGAGCCGCACGTCGGGCAGCCATTCCGGCAAACTGGGATCGAGATACAAGCAGGCATTTGGCCCGTCCGCCCGAATGCCGAGCAGGGCGGTCACGAGATGGAAGATGCTTCCTGCCGCCCACGCTTGTGGAATGTTGGCGCCGCGATACTGCACCGGGAAGGTATGCGGCTTGCGCTCGGTCCCGGCAAACAATTCGGGCATGCGGGAGCTCACGAAGTTACTCGCCGCGTCCGTCAGGACCTGCGCGACCATGCCCGTTTCGGCCGCAAAGCCATAGCGCTTGAATCCCAAAGCAATGATCCCGTTGTCGTGCGGCCAGACCGCGCCTAATTGATACAAGAACGGATTATAGGACCGGTGCTCCGACGACAGCGTGCGGATTCCCCAGCCGCTCCACATATCGGGCGCCAGTAGCCGCCGCACGACTCGTTCGGCCCGATCCGGCCGGACGATGCCGCTCCAGAGCAGGTGCCCCGGATTCGAGACGACGCTGTCGACCGGTTTCTTGTCGGCATCGAGTGCGAAGGCATAGAAGCCCAATTCCTCGCGCCAGAACCGCTCTTCGAAGCGCTGCTGTAATTCCGCGGCCTGGCGCCGCAGTTCTGCGGCGTGACCCGGCTCGGCGAGCGCGTCGAACACCTCGGCCATCCGTAGCTTGGCATCGAAGACGTACCCCTGTAATTCGCACGTCGCGATCGGAGGCTCGACCTCCCTGCCGTCGGGATAGACCACGGCGTGCCCCGAATCCTTCCAACTTTGATTCTTGATGCCTTGTGGTGAACGGCTGCAATATTCTTGGAACCCATCGCCGTCCAGATCGCCGTAACGGTCGATCCATTCAAGGGCGCGGAGCGCGACGTCCCGATAGTTCCGCAACAGCGAGGCATCGCCGGTCCATTTCCAGGCTTCATGCAAAACGATCAAATAGAGCGGAGTCGCGTCGGCGGTGCCGTAGTAGGGCGTGTGCGGAATTCGATGAAAATGCGCGAGTTCCCCGTGGCGAAGCTCATGGAGAATCTTCCCCGGTTCGGCGTCGCGCCAGTCGTCGTACTCCTTCGCCTGGAAGTCGGCCAGTTTTTTCAAACATCCTCGGGAGAAGGCGGGATTGACGATCATATTTTGATGTCCGGCGATTAAACTATCCCGCCCAAACAGCGTGATGAACCACGGAACGCCGCCCGCCGGAACCCACACATCTTCTGCCATGTCCTGATCGTGCAAGCGCAGGGCGCCCAAATCCTCGACGGATTGCTGATAAAACCGATGCAGGTTTTCATGGCTGGTCTCGCACGACGTGGCTTCTATCACCCATCGCCGGTGCAATTCAGCCGCTTTTGTTTTGTCCAGATGGAGCGGACATCCCGACGCCGGCGCGCGGGTCCACTCGCGACTGACAAAGGTGTATCCACAGCAGGCATGCCAGGTGGCGCCCGGCTGCAGCTCGATCGGGAAGACAAGCTGTCCATTCGCGTAATGCGGCGGCGAATCACACGCATCGACGCGATATCGACATTCGCGATGGAAGTCTCGATGAGTATAGGATGTCCGCAGCTCACAATCCGCGGACTTCCACTCGGTCCTGATACCCGCCCGTCGAACAAATGTTTTGCTCTTGACTTCGAACAGATCGGCGAAGTCCGAATGAAGCGTGATTTCCAGATTGAAGCCAATCGGCTTCTGAGAATAATTCGTCACGTCGAGATCTTCATGAATGCCGTCATGGGCCACTCGACTGATGACTAAGGAGAGCCCATGGCTAGGCAC
>DATEPO010000213.1:0-3080 GCA_035273145.1 Nitrospiraceae bacterium | reverse complement strand
CAAGACCGCCGGCGAATCGATCAAGGCCTTCGTCATCCTGAAGCAAGGCCATGAAAACAGCCGAGAGCTCATTCTCGCGATGAAAGATCACGTCTTGAAAGAGCTGGGCAAGATTGCCGTGCCGCATGAAATTGAAGTCGTTTCCTCACTCCCCAAAACCCGTTCTGGAAAAATTATGCGGCGGGTGTTGAAAGCCAAGGAACTCGGGCAAGACCCTGGGGACATTTCGACGATCGAGGAGTGAAGGAAGGAGCCCTCAGCTATCAGCCTTTAGTTCAACGATAGGAATAGAATTTCAGAAAGAATGGAACGGCTCATCTTTCTGATATTTTGAACTGAGGGCTGAACGCTCATCGCTGACAGCTCATTCTAAATCAGCCCGCGTTTCTGCAGATACTCCTTATCGATCACCGGCGCCGCTTTCGCCGGCAACTGTCCGCGGTCTTGCAGCAACCGTTCGACATATTTGCCGATCAAGTCGGCTTCTAGATTCACCGTATCCCCGATCTGTTTCAACCCCAACGTCGTCACCTTAGCGGTGTGCGGAATAATGGCGACCCCGAATGAGCGGTCTGTCAGCTCGTTGATCGTCAAGCTAATCCCATCGACGGTAATCGACCCTTTGGGTACGCAATACCGGAGAATCTCTCTGGGGGCTTCGATCGTGATAATGAGCGTATTGCCGTCTTGCCGCCGGCTTCGAACCGCCCCGATGGCATCGACGTGCCCTGATACCAGATGGCCACCGATCCGTTGATGCAGCTTCATCGCGCGCTCGAGATTTACCGGCGCACCCGGCGAGACCTGCCCCAGTGATGTGACCGAGAGCGTCTCCGTAGACACGTCCACGGCAAATTCCCGCTCCGCTCGTGACACCACCGTCAAGCACGCCCCATTCACGCTGACGCTATCCCCGATGGCGAGATCATCCATCACCGTAGAAGCCAACACGCTCAGCCGCGCACCCGCCAATGTCCGCTCCACAGCCTTCACCGCGCCCATTTCTTCAACAATGCCTGTAAACATCAAACCACCGATTTCCTTCTCATGTGCGTTGAAAATCTAACTCGGCTAAGTTAAGAAAGCACGCGACATTTTCCGGCTGCCGCCCAGCAACAGTCTGAAATGGAGCCATTATAGAACGCGAAGTAGCAAAACGCGAAATGCTCCCTTAGTCGTGCCCATTTGACATTAGAAAGACCATGGTGACGGCAACGATACCGAAGAGACGGACCGTTTGCCCGCCGCACTACTTCCTCACCAACACCCAGAACAGCGCGGCAGCCAATACTTGAATAGCCGCGATGACGGCAAATGCATTTTGATAACTGAGGCGCGCGACGAGCAGCCCCCCCAGCAGCGGTCCGCTCGCGTGGCCGATGTCTGAAATCGTGCCTTGCATCCCCATGGCCGCGCCAAGGGTTTTCAATTCGGACACGTCGGCGACGAACGCTGAGGCAGAGGACGTGACGACCGCTTCTCCGAAACCGAAGCCTGCGGCCAACCATACGAGAATGAGAAATGATTGTGTATGCGGGATGAGAACGAAGGTCCCCGCGCATATCAAGAGACCTCCCATGATGAGTGGCTTACGCCCGATCCGATCTGAGACGCGTCCCATCACGGGTTTCGACAGGAACGACGTGACGCCCTGTACCCCGAACAGCATGCCCGCTTCCCCGGCATTCAATCCGATGGAGATGGCATAGAGGGGAAGGAATGCCATCAGCGCTCCATTGGCGATCATTTTAGCGCCATCGGTAGCACTGGTGATCAGTACACGCCGGTTTTGGGCAACGATACGGAATCCTTGCCACATATCGGCCAGCACCGGCTTCAAGCCTTTGTCCTTCACGCGTGGGAGCGGTGGATTCAAATGCAGGAGCACAAACAACATGACGCCTAGGCAGCCAAAGACTCCGGCTGTCACAAAGGTCACAGGAAACCCGGCGGCATAGACTAACCACCCGCCCAAGACCGGGCCGAGCAAGGCGCCGGCTTGCGTGCAGGCCGTATAGGTCCCCATCGCCGCACCGCGCCGTTCGCGGTACAGGTCGGCGACCGTGGCCAGCGCGCTAGGGGCAAAGATGGCGGTGGCGAGCCCGTGTACAAAGCGAAGCGCGATCAAGGCGTCCACATTGTGAATGAATGGATAGACAAACGGCGGCAAGCCAAACGCCACGACACCGATGCGCAATAAAAACCGCCGCCCATAGATGTCGGAGAGCGCCCCTGACGGCAATTTCAAAAAAACGCCGGTCAGCGTCGAGACCGACACGACCAGTCCAATCGTTCCCGGACCGGCTCCCAAGGATTGAGCAAAGAGCGCCAACACCGGCATCCTGACCAGGTTGTAGCTGATAAAACAAACGATGCCGACTCCGCAGAGCAGGACAAAACTACGCGACATCATCATTGCGGTGGATCGGCGGGATGAGATCCGGCGACTTCGGCACGCAAGAGGGCAAGCAGGGATTGTCGATCGTCGGGCGTGGCCTCGGAAAGGTCTGCCGCTTCCTCTAGGATTCGCTGAGGCTGTTCCGTAATCAGGATACCGAGTCGATGTGTCATGCTGAATTCTTTCGCTAAGGTCCGATTCACGGCCCGTGTGACCAGCGGCTGAAAAAGATGCATCAATCGCGAGAGCATCCCCTCTTCAAAACGCGTATAGGAAGCCAAGGTGGTCTGGACCGTGGATCGTTCCGTGTTGGGCCCGGGTGCGATCTGCATGAAGATCGCGGTCTTGGCCTTGATCGTGGGAAACAATGTGCTGCGATGTTGGCCGTCGATATAATAGATGCGCGTGTGCGCGTCCCGAAAGACCAAGAACAGGAGTCCTTCCGCTCCGTCCCCGTCATCCACCCAATAACGATTCGGCCCCTTCTCCGTGATTTGAAACGAACCCAGGCCCATTCGATGCATCAGCATGGCGGTCATGGCCGGATGATCCAACAGATAGGTGTACAGCTCGACACCGATCGGAGTCCGATCCGGTCCGATGACGCCGGAGGCGTCGGGGTGATCGATTACGTCGGCGAGTAAACACCGGGAATCGGTTTCAAGCCGATCCACGGGAAACG
>DATEPO010000212.1:0-3286 GCA_035273145.1 Nitrospiraceae bacterium | reverse complement strand
TCGATGAAAGAGCATGTGAAGTCAATTTTGCTTGCCAGTCTCATGATCATTGTTGCGAGTGAGGCCAAAGCCGTGACGACGGCTTTGGGCAAGCCCGTTGAGTCGATTGGATCGAACGTTCAGGCGGTTTCGCCATGCGGGTCAGGAGCATGTTACAACACTGGAACGGGCGCAATGGGTTTCTATATACCTTTGAACTCAGCGGACAACGGTACCTACGGTATCGATATTGCGGGGCCTAGGGGCGAAGCAGGTACGTACGCAGATTCAAAGGCCGGTCCGTTTACAAATTCAGGTGCGCTTACCATGTACCTTCGGTTTACTCCCATTGCCCCCTTTCCGCCCGCCAGTGCAGTCTGACATTCTCTTTTGTCGATCTTGACCTGAAGAACGTCAACGATCCGAATGGATTTACAGAGACCCTTCAGTTTTTTTCCGCAACGAACTCTGCGCTAACATCCGTGATTACCACTGCCCCATCGTCGGGAAGTTCTCCCCTCGCCTATACGGTAGCTGGTAACTACAATACCCAAACTATTACGTTTTCTGACATTCGTTCTATCATTACCACCGACCCTTTCTACTTGAAACTGGTGTTTGGGTCGAAAGAGAAAAATTCGGGGACCTATACGAATTCGATCGAGTATTTGACAGCACATTAACGACCTCGACGGTACGAACTACTGTTCCTGAACCGACTTCTATATTATTGTTGGGTAGCGGATTTTTTGCATTGAATCTGTGGCGGCGGGTAAAGCGATAAGTCGATGGCCTTGAGAACAGGTCCGCAGACAATGACGTCTATATTCTTACAGGGGCAGCACAAGCTGCCCCTTTGTTTTTGGCCGTGATGATTTGTTGGCCTGCATGCACTAGGCGAGGATGAGACTTCAGTCGCGCGGCACGTATCCCCTCCTCGACGGTATCGCTCGATTGTCCACAATGATAGGGCTTCGAAGAGACGGAAGATGGAAGAGGTCTAGCCAGCCGCTTATGCTGCGGTCGTGATGCGCTCGAGGCCGCCGAGGTAGGGTTGTAAGGCTTGAGGGATCAGCACGGAGCCGTCCGCTTGCTGATAATTCTCGAGGATGGCGACCAATGTGCGTCCGACCGCCAATCCTGATCCGTTCAAGGTGTGCACGAAGTCCGTCTTATGCTCGCCTTTTCCGCCGGCACGGCGGTAACGAATGTTGGCGCGGCGGGCTTGAAAGCTTTCAAAATTGCTGCAGGACGAAATTTCGCGGAAATGCTGTTGCCCCGGCAGCCACACTTCCAGATCGTACGTCTTGGCTGCCGAGAACCCTAAATCCCCGGTGCACAAGGCCATGACACGGTAGGGAAGTGCGAGCCCTTGCAGCACCGCCTCGGCGGCTGTGGTGAGTGTTTCGAGTTCGCCATAAGATTCATCCGGCCGCACGAAGGCTACCAGTTCGACCTTGTTGAATTGATGAAGACGAATGAGCCCTCGCGTGTCTTTTCCATATGAGCCGGCTTCGCGCCGAAAGCATGGCGTATAGGCGGTATAGCGAATGGGGAGTTGCTCATCCGTGATAATTTCTTCACGGTGCACATTAGTGAGCGGCACTTCGGCTGTGGGGATTAAGAAATAATCGTCGTCGCGAAGGCCGAAGAGATCCGCCTCAAACTTCGGAAGCTGTCCTGTGCCGGTCATGGCCTCTCGGTTGACCATCAATGGTGGGAGCACTTCGCGATAGCCGTGCGGGCCCGTATGCATGTCGAGCATGTAATTGATGAGCGCACGCTCGAGTCGCGCGCCGATGCCCATCATAAGCACAAATCGGGCGCCGGCGATTTTGGTGGCTCGCTCGAAATCCAGAATGCCGAGCGCCTCGCCAAGCTCCCAATGCGGCTTGGGTTCAAAGGACATCGTCGGGGCTTCACCCCATCGGCGCACCTCATGATTGTCTGCCGAGCCGACGCCGACAGGAACGGACTCATGGGGAAGGTTGGGAATGCGCAGAGCTAATTCCGTCAGGCGCTCTTCGAGCGTCCGGACATGCGTCTCCATGTCGCTGATTCGGTCTCCGACGGCTTTCATCGCGGTCATGGCTTCGTCGGCCGGCTGTCTCTCGCGCTTCAGCCGCGCCACCTCGTTCGAGCCGGTTTTCAACTGATAGCGAAGTTCATCGACCTTCACCGTCACACTGCGCCGTTCTTGGAGCAGTTTATTTAGCTCATCCCATGGCACATCCACGCCGCGAGGACCGAGACGGCTTCGAACCACGTCTAAATTGTCTCGTAAGTAACGCAAGTCGTGCATCTGAATCTATTCACAGTGGATGGATGGCCGGAATTTAGCATCTGGTCTTGACCGAGTCAATCAAGCCATTTTTGCCAAAAGTCAATCGCAGGCGGCTGAGAGGCGGTGCTTCCAGCCAACTTGACAATGCTGAAGAGGAGTTAGACCATACGCAATGCGCATGATTTCTAATCCACCGAATCCGTTTGAGTCCCGGCATCGCGAGCTGCTTGAGCCGGCGCCTCACGCTCGAGTGGAACTGTTCGAGGACGCGACACGCAAGATTCTCAGTCGTAATGACAGCCCCGATCTGCCGTTTCGCTGGAGCGTGAATCCCTACCGGGGGTGTTTCCATGCCTGCGCCTATTGTTACGCAAGATCGTCACATGAGTATTGGGGGTTCGGCGCAGGGACGGATTTTGAGTCGAAACTGATCGTCAAACCCAACGCGGCGGACTTGCTGCGCCAGGCCTTTCTCAAGCCGTCGTGGAATGGGGAGTTGATCGTCTTTTCCGGCAATACGGACTGTTATCAGCCGTTGGAAGCGACCTATGGCCTGACGCGCGCCTGCCTTGAGGTCTGCGCGGAGTTTCGCAATCCTGTACGCATCATCACCAAATCGGCGCTCATCACCCGAGATATTGATGTGCTGACGAGGCTCCATGAGCAGGCGTCGCTTCGAGTCTTCTTTAGTATTCCATTTTCGGATGCCGAGACGGCTCGGAAGGTCGAACCCCATGTGCCGTCACCGGAGAAGCGATTTGCGGCGATGCAAACATTGGCTGATGCCGGTATTCCAACCGGCATATCTATCGCGCCTGTCATTCCGGGATTAAATGAAGACGATATCCCCGACCTGCTCGTGCGGGCGCGCCGGGCCGGTGCGGTGGACGCCGTGCATGTATTACTCAGGCTTTCCGGCAACGTGCAGCCCGTCTTTCTCGAGCGGATGGCGGCCGCCTTTCCTGATCGCATTGAGAAAATCACGAACCGCCTGCGTGATGTCCGGGGCGGCCGTCTGTCGGA
>DATEPO010000211.1:0-2481 GCA_035273145.1 Nitrospiraceae bacterium | reverse complement strand
CAAGACGCGCGCCTTGATCTGGTTCTCGGTTCGCCAAAATCCTCAACGCACCCATGAGACAGAGCCGTCTCGGCCGGCTCTGGGAGGCGGGTGAAATATCGGTACGCCTCCGGCGTTTGATTCACCTGCGGCCTTGTTAAGACCTTTTTGAGCGTCCCGCCCAATTATATTTCATGATCTATTCCTACCGAATATCTTTCGCATCCGCCAGCAGCAGATAGGGTTCGCCCCATTGGTTGGGGCTGCTTAGGTCCCAATCCTCGGAGAGTGACGTCGGTTTCAGGCGGATGCCCCCGATGCCGCCGAAGACGAGATAGGCCAAGCCCGATCCAGAGTCCTCGACCCTTTGTGCTTGCGCCGGACAGCATGGGTGCTCAGCATCATCAGTCCATCCCGTGACCCAGCACCATTCGCCCTCGGACCTCCGCTCAAACGTTTTCACCTGCCTCGCCCGGCGTACAGGTCCGGCTTCCTTAAATCGAGCGCACACTGATTGCTCGCAATTGGGATTCGATTCGACCTCGACCACCATACAACCCTCCTTCAGCGCTTGACTCCCTCAGAGGCGCATTGTTAGACTCACCAGTCATGACTACGCAAGCAACAACGAACTCCTCTCTTTCGGGAGAGTTAGCCGTCACGCATCTGGCCGCATCAACGGAAGACGCGCACCTCGAATCAGGCGCTGAACCGAAACCCTTTCTCTGCCGGCGTCCGGTTCGCCTGACGATCTATGCTCTCTTCGCACTATTGCTCATCGCCATGGTGGCTTGGCGCTATGTGCCGGTCCTTCTCGACCCGACGTTCGAGAAGCACATCGCTCAAAAGCGCGTCGTCGTCGGCATGACCAGGCAACAGGTCCTCAGTACGTGGGGCGGACCCTATTCAATCAATATCAGCTACACAAAAGATGGTGTCCGACGAGAGGAATGGATTTACGAAGACTGGGAAAGCGCTTCAGATATTCGACACCGGTATCTTTATTTTGAGGAAGATATCCTCATCGGGGGATGGTACTATTCCGACCCGAGCAAAATGACTCCCACCGCTCCTCCAAAAATCCACGGAACTGACCCCTACAAAGAGATCGGCTCGTAACCCCCTATTCCAAGGATTTCTGCAATCACAGAGCGTCGTGCCATCTCTCAACGGGCAGCCCTCCAGTGATCGGCGCCTTCCATGACTCTATGAGGCCTGCGCCAAAGGTAACTGCAGGGTGAAGGTGGTTCCCTGGCCTTTCACACTCGCTACGGCCACCGTGCCGTGATGGTCCTGAATGATTCCATAGGTAATCGAGAGCCCAAGCCCCGTGCCCCGTCCGACGGGTTTGGTCGTGTAGAAGGGATCGAAAATGCGACTTTGCACAGCCGGATCGATGCCCACTCCGGTATCTTCAATGGTCACAAGGACCGTCTGTCTATCCTGAACGACCGTCCGAATCGTAATTCGCTTCATGGTGGACGTCTCTACGGCGTCCTTGGCATTATTGAGCAGATTAATGAAGACTTGCTCCAACTGAATCGCATTACCGGAAATGTACGGATCGTCTGAAGCAAGCTCAAGCGCGACCGTCACATCGCGAAGGCGCAATTGCTCAGCCATGAGCGACAGGGCGGCATGGATCACTTTATTCACGGAAAGAGGATTCTTCGTCGCCGTGGCTCCGCGTCCGAACGTCCGGAGATGGTCGACAATGACGGAGGCCTTATGGACCTGATCCAGCACGCGCGTGAGATCTTTGGTGTACCGCTCCAGTCCAGCGGGCGGCTGGCGTTCTAACCGCTCCCGCATATTGCCGATAAAGAGCCCGATGTTGTTGAGGGGGTTGTTCAATTCATGCGCCACGCCGGTTGTCAGCTCGCCCAGACTGGCCAACTTGGCCGACTGGATGAGTTGTTCCTGCTTGTCCCGCAATTCCTGATTCCGACGATCGGCTTCCTCCAACAACAGTCGGATTTGTGCATGCGCCTCCTCCGCCGCAGTACGAAGCTGGCGTTCTCGATCGGCCGCTTCCCGACGGAGTCGCGCGAGTTGCACGTGGGCGCTGACGCGGGCGAGCAACTCACGGGCGCTAAACGGCTTCACAAGATAGTCGTCGGCTCCGGCTTCCATGCCTTCGACGCGTGATTCTTCGCCGGCTCGGGCGGAAAGCATGACGACTGGAATCGCCCGAGTTGTCTCGTCGGCTCGCAAAGCCCGAAGCAGCCCAAAGCCGTCGAGCCTGGGCATCATGACATCGGTCAGCACAAGATCCGGCGGCTTGCGGCGAGCCATGACCAGCGCTTGAGCCCCATCGGCGACGGCCTGCACTTCATAGCGAGACCTAAGCAGCCGACCGATGTACTCGCGCATGTCGGCATTATCCTCAACCAAGAGCACCCGAGTCGGAGCCGTCTCAGATCTTCGTTCGCCGTCCTGTCGAACAAGGCCGTCTGTCAGGGCACCGACGATTTGATTCTGTTCGTCGGGCAGCCAGCGCAG
>DATEPO010000210.1:0-3517 GCA_035273145.1 Nitrospiraceae bacterium | reverse complement strand
GGATGCGACCTTCGAGGTTACAATTTTACGTATTTGTCCACAAGCCACATCATCAACGCGGCAATCCCTGCAATGACGGCGCCCCCCAGAATGGGAAAAAGAATTCTCGTCAGCAATGACCGACGCCACCTGGAAAATCTGCTGGGTACCATAGTCAATCTGCTCTTTCGCGGTGAACCAAATTATTCACGAGCTTTGTTGCGGAACGCGCGCGGCAGCGCTTTCCCGCTGTTCCGTCCTAGTTTGGGCGACGATAAGTCCTGCATAGAACCAGAGTAACGTGTGAAAGGCATCGTTGTTGAGAAAATCTATGAGCAAATGGGTGGCAATCGCACAGTACGCCCCGATCACCGCGATGCCGAAGACCGTCGTATTAAAAACCGGAGAGGTCGAGAGGCGCAGGGCGTAGACTCCGATCCAAATGAAGAATCCGACGTACAGCGCAAAGCCGAGCACCCCCACTTCTGCTAAGCCGATCATATAATGACTATGGATCGGCAACGCCCGTTCGACTTCGGTTTCGCCTCCGGGCGCCACAAGGGATCGGACAAGAGAACTATTATTCAATCCGACTCCAATAATGGGATGTGAAAGTACGACCCGTATACCTGCAAGCAGATGATCGAATCGTGCAGTGAAATATTCCGGCCTGGTCGTCAGATAGGCGGGAACGACGACCGCGCCGACAATGAGCGCGGTGCTGATCAGGCCGGTCAGGACCGCCATCGGGACAAAACCTCGACGATAGGCGATATAAATGCACGCCATGGATGAGATTAAAAATCCGACCATTCCGCCTCGGGAGAATGTCACGAAAAGCCCGGCGACCCCGATCAGGAACGCGACAAAATAGAAGGTTTTTTTCTTGATCCCTGGACTGATCAAGGTTAAGACGAGTGCGAACGGCAATACCAATTCAAAATACATCGCGGTGGCATTCGGATGCAGGAACGTGCCAAATCCGCGCCGTTTGGCTTTCGGGTCATTCAATGCCACGTCTTCCGCCGCTTCTTCCGGATCCATGGCCGCTTCTTCCATTCCATACGCGCTGGCGGACTCCGATTCGCCAACCCGTCCGAACGTTCCTCCCATGAGGCTCCCCACCCATTCGAACTTGTATCGAACAAGCGTAATGCTGCTTTCGAGAACAAGGCCGAGCAGAAGGATCACAATGATCTGTTTGCCGAATTTCTTCACATCGATATTGTTGCTGACGAAGAGAAAAATAATGAAAAACTTACATTGGCGATATAATTCAAAAAAACTGACGCTCGGATAAGGGGCGATAAAAGAGGTGACGGTCATAAGGCTCAGTAAAGCGAGGGGGACCAAGCCGGCTCGCGATAGATGGATTCCCTCTTTGCGAATGGCCATTCTGACCGCCCAGATGATCAACATCATCAGTAACGGGATGTCGGTCAGTTGTAAGACCGGTGTGGGGAGTGCTCCGGGCAATGCGCCGGTATCCCGAAGGACGCCGACAATCCGGTCTACATCTCCAAGTCGCTTCCAAATGTTCAGCGGCAGGGCTAAAAGAAACAGTGTAAGCCAGTAGGCCAGAGGATCTTTTGCGACAATAGCCGGAATAAAGGCCGCGCATCCCACGATGATGAGGAGGACCCACATCATGGGGAGTCGATCCGCCAGCGCGGTCGAAAGCGCCGCCACACAGGCTCCGGCGAAGATGGGAATCACCACACGGGGTATGGAAGAAGTAATAGACGACACAATCATTCGTTACCCCGGTCCTCATCGTTTGACGGATGATGCGAGCTTTCTCGTGAACATCGGCTTGATCATGAAGGGAAAGAGGCATGCGATGACCGTATAGACCCACACTTTCCAATTGACCGGGCTCACGTGGAGCGCTTTGCCAAGATACCGGTAGCATCCGAGCCGATCGTTGTCCAAGAAGCGAAGGATGGCATAATTTCGGTAAGGCGCGGCAAGACTCTGGCGACGCTTTCGTTCCATGGCCCCTGCAAATTTTCTTCGCTCGACGAGCTTGATATAGGTCTCAAGTATTTCGCGATTGAGGCCCTTCGCCTCCGTGGCCCGCAATGAGGTGCGGTGAAACCGATAGTTCACCAGCCTTGTTGCCGCGAAATAGGCCTTCATGTTGCGTTCGCCCAAACGGAGGAAGAGATTGAACTCGAACGGATAGTTCCCTCCGCAGTCCTGATCGACCAGACCCGAGCGCTTCAAGGAGTCCGCCCGGAAAATCGTCCCGGTGATCGGAAAGAAACCATAGGTGAAGAGTGGCTCCAGAATCGAGGGCAGAACGCCTTCTTGATAGTGTCTGCGGCCCTGATATTCGCCGTACTCCTCTGTCAAGTGCGGTTGTCTTTGACCCTCAGTATCCATGACATATTGATCGGTCGTCACAAGATCGAGCGACGCATCACCTTCCAAGAGACCGACGGTCGTCTCGAGAAACGTCGGCTCCCATGTATCGTCGTCGTGCAAGATGGTGAAATAATCTTCCCGGCATTCCTGAAATAAATAGCGTCCCTGGCCGTACTCTCTAATGTCGACGGGTTGATATCGATAAGAGACCAAGGGACTGCCAAGTTGATCGATATATCGTTCTACGGCGAGCGCTGACTCCTTTTCTGAGGCGTTATCGCTGACGATGACTCGTATGTCCTTATAGGTCTGATTTAGGACACTTTGAAGCGCCTCTTTGACATACTCCGGACGGTTTCTTGTCGGAATGCCCACGCAGACGGTAGCCATGATGTGTCTCCTCGGTATGCCGGCTATGGCGAGGGAATGAATTTTCCGTTCATCCCGCCATCCCACACCTTCCTAAGGCCGGGCTCAAGTCTTTTGCGGTCGGATCCATCGACATTCATGCTGACGAGTCCGACGAAATTGTCTTTCTCGTTGTATTCGGTATACAGGATCTTGCCATCGTGCCAATCGGGAATGACACAAATGGGCCCCGGCGACGTGATACGGCGCAGTCCCGTGCCGTCGATATTGATGATATACAGATCGTGAGCCATATTCAGCGAACTTCTGAAGTTGTTATGGGCAGGATTGGTCAGACTAAACACGACCTGGCGGCCATCCGGAGATATTTCCGGGTCGTACGCTCCGATCGGGAATCCACCTGCCATGCCAATTTCCGTTCCTCCATCGTAGACCATCCGTTGATTGCTGCCATCGGAACCCATGGCCCAAATCTGGGTCTTGGGGCCTCGTTTGCTGCCTGATGAAAACGGGACCATCTTCACATAGGCGACCATGGTGCCGTCCTCAGATACCGACACATCAAAATGCTCACCCGGATTTGTCGGGCCTGCAAAGGTCAACTGAGAGAGGTCCGTCCCGTCGGGACGAATTCTATAAATATCCCGCTGGCCACTGCTCGTCGGCTTTCCTGAAAAATAGATATGTTCATCCGGTGACCAGTCGACGCCTCCATTGCCGGCGCTATGGAAGTTCGGCAGCAGTCGGATCTCCGTCTTTTTTTCGAGATCCAAGATCCATAGTCCCGCTTCTCCTGCACCTT
>DATEPO010000209.1:0-4156 GCA_035273145.1 Nitrospiraceae bacterium | reverse complement strand
AATGTAGTTATGCGGGGTCCCTTCGAGGACGCCGGTGACGGAGGTTTGCCGTTGAGCCGTCGCTTGGCCGCTGCCGAACACAAGGAAGTTCGGTTCGTTGAGGATACCTTCAAGAACGGTTGACCCGACAAAGGACGTATTTGCCTGCGCACCCTGCGGCGCCACGCGAGTAGCATCAAGCAGCGGATTCCCCGCACCCCAAAACACATCCGGGATCACGGGATGGCTCGTCCAGTTCCAATAGGGCAGCGCGAAACTCTCATTCCCCGTCAGCTCGCGGCAGATTTCTTCGAAATAGTAGAGATACCCGCGATGCCATGGAAGAAAGAACCAGTTGTTGTGCGGACAGTGGTTGTAGTGGATCTGCGCTTGCTTGGTCCAATTGCGGGGATCGGACGCCGGCAAGGCCTTCATCTTCGCGACGGCGTCTTTATAGGTCTGGATGATGGGATCGTTGGGAGCCAGCGATGAAATATTGCGGCGGACCGGACGGTTCTGGATGCGCCTTGTCGTCATCTCGAAAATTTCGCATCCCCCGGTCAGTCCAAAAATTGCCAATGCGCCGACACCGGCTGCCCCTCTCATGAAATTGCGCCGCGATACGTCATGATCCATGTTCGCCTCCTGTTAGACTGTGGATACACCGCCGTTGAAGCAGCGACACGGTGCAATGGCGATGCCGATAGAGCGGTAAATCAATTGTCGTGGAGGACCATGGTCTTAAGTAGTGAGGTGGAGCGAGCCTCAAACAAAACGAGGTATGGAGTGTATCTGAAATGCACCAGGCCGTACCGAATCCGATACCGTTACATGCACGTAAGTATCTGTGAATGGAAAAAACGCCGCACCGGTACAGAGCTAAACTACTCTGATGGTATTAACGTGACGTGAACGTCGCGTTCGCGAGCGCCGTCGAGTTCGACGAGAAGGATGGATTGCCACGTGCCGAGGACCAGCTTGCCGCCTGACACGGGAACGGAGAGCGAGGGACCAAGAATTGATGAGGCCATGTGCGACCACGCATGTGAGGGATCGTGGCCGTGCCGAAAATCGATCTTCGGAATCATCTCTTGAACGACATCCAACAAATCCTTTTCCGTTCCCTCGCCGACTTCCCCGGTCGTCAAACAGGCGGTTGTATGCGTCACGAATAAGGAGCACAGTCCTTCTGTCAGCTTCCGTTTGGCGATCAACGCATTGACGCGATCGGTGAGATCCACGACCTGCTTGAGCCGGTCGGTCTTAATCTTCAACGTCTCCATAGCCCATTATAACAGGTCGACAGGCTCGGTCGGCTCAGCTAGATTGATTGTGCAATGAACAAACCGCTTCGCATCGGCCACCGCGGCGCCGCCGGCCACGTCCTGGAAAACACGCTCGACTCCATCGAAAAAGCGATCGAACTCCGCGTGGACTATGTCGAGATCGACCTTCGCCTCACGCGCGATGGCCACGTCGTCGTGCTTCACGACGCGACAATCGACCGAACGACAAACGGCCACGGGCGAATCAAAGATCTCACACTCGCGCAATTGAAGCGAATCAAAACGAAAGACGGCCAGCATGTGCCGACATTAGAGGAAGTGCTGAAGGTGACCGACGGCCGAGTCGGGTTGATGTTGGAATTGAAAATACGGGGTCGGGCAAAAGCGGTCACCGAGATCGTCGAGCAGAGCGGGTTCAGTAGTCCAGTGATCTACGCGTCCTTCCACCATAAGGAGCTCGCCCGTGTCCGGCAATGTCTTTCCTCGGCTAAGATCATGCCGCTCATCAGCCATGGACAAATTGCCCATGGCATTCCGGCAAAGCTCAGCGCTGATCATGTCGGCATCAGATTCGATCGAGTCGTAAAGGAGGTCGTTGAATCACTGCATGCTGCCGGCGTGCGGGTGTTTGTCTTCACCGTGAACGGTGCCGATGACATTGCGCGCATGAGAGACATCGGAGCCGATGGCATTATTTCGGATATGCCGGCAGATTTTCGCATGAACGGCACGGACATGACATGGGAGATGGAAGATGGGATGCGGCAGGTTTAGTACAAGCCCAAGCGTTACAGGAGTATATCGTCGGCGGCAACTTTATCGAGAGCTCTGATCAGTTTCATTGGCACCCCGTACTCTAAACCGACCAGCATCTACCTACGCTGACGAGGAATCACCCGGTTCGGCGATCGTAAGGTACCTTCATTGATCGTAGTGAGATGCAACCTGACATCACTGTCACCATCGCCTAATGTGTCCATGCCGGCCAGCCTAATTAGAAGCCTAGGGCCGCGCAAGTTCGTCACCACACCCTAAATGGAGTACATGATCTTTCTACTAAGGGTCGCATGCCGCTTGCCTCAACAAAACTCTTCATTGAGGCCTCAGATAATTGTGGATAAGGAGTCGGCCCTATGATGATCTTTGATATGCCGAGGTCACCACCGCAAACTGACAGGTCGAACTGCCTGAAAGGAATGATCATTGTAGGGCCGGCCCGAAATAGCGTCGCCTTATCACCTGTAAGCCAAGCCGGGGCGGTGATCAAACGCCACTCCTTCTCTTCACTAAATGAGGGGTGTTTCAAAGCGGGCGCTATGCTAAGAACCTCCAGGGCACACATGGCGCCCGCCTCCCTGATAATCGCGTTCCGGTTTGATACAAAATCCCTATCGTTTCTTAATCTTTGAATACGTAGAAGTGAATTTTCGCGGCGCCAATTCTCGCGGCGCCCGTGAAGTACCCTCTGGATAATTGACTGCTGAGTCTCTGGCTTGTAGACGCAGGGAACCAAGGAGAAGCCGTGAGCATCGCATGCTTGTGATAGCCCCTCGGACCGAAAACCTACGCTGATGCCGCTCGGACCTTTGGAATACGCTCTCCACTGGCTCAGAAGATCGCCTTGTTCCGATAAAGACGCCACAAAGATATTGAACCTACCGAGCATGTCGATATGGTGCTCTATCGATTCGCGTAATTCAGCAGATTCCGGTCCATTAAAAACCTCAGGGAGGCGCTGACGCAATATACCGAAGGCGTATGAGACCTCGGCAGAGTCGTTGAGGTACCCAATATGAGTCGCATGTAAACAACGGGTGCGGGCAATCTCGAGAAGGGCGTTCACATTGGTGTAATGATATAGCACCGGAGGCGGTTCTCTACGTAGCTCAGGCCTATCAACTAAAGTCATTACGAATTCTCATTGCCGATGTTCCTGATCCATATTACGTGGGAATGGTAGTTATGGCTACTCGCGATTTTCCCCAATGTCCCCATTAAGCCGATTAAGATAGTTATGAACCGGGTCGTTCTTCGTGGTGTCTGATCACACACACAAAGAAAAAAAACATGATACGCCCTACATCCATGGCCTGGAACATTGAAAGAAAGGTTATCAGTGAAAGTGGGGTTATAAGGTCACGGGTCAGCCGAAGTTCGCGAACGCCTAGGAAAAGAGGCTAGGCGAGTCGGCAGAACTCTTAATCAGCGGGTATATTTTCACTCGAACGGCCGGCCAAAATACGTCAACGCCCACAGGGCGAGCAGATACACGCTCATCAGCGATTGAATCCCTGACACCGTTCGCACCCAGCCCGTTGCCCGGATCGTATATTCTCTCGGCTGCAAGCGGGTCATCCACGTGCCGACGTTGAGTTCTCGCCAGCCCATTTGAAACGACGACAGGGCACTGAAGTAGAGGCCTGCAATGCACGCGAGCACCCAATGCACGGCGCGTCCGTGCGGCGCATCGATCGGCCGCGCTCGCGGAAAGACGAATTCGGTGGTGAGGAGCACCGGTTGATCGTCGCCCCATTTGTGAATGCCGTCTCCCAGTCGCACCGCCCAGATCCCCGCGGGCACCGGCCAGTAGAGCTGAGCCCGCTCGCCTTCGATGACAACAGAGGACAGGGGGCGAGGTCCCTCGCTGCTTTTTGACGGCCGCAACAGGATCGTATACGGAATGGCAAAGAGGCCGACGAGGGCCGCGAGAAACATCAAGGCTCGGCCCGGCTCCATGCCGTACGCCGTCGGCAACTCGAAGAGAAACCAATTAAAGACACTTTCGAACATGTTCGACCGCAGGCGCTCCTCATGCCGGATCGCATAGGTGATTTCGCGTTCCTCACGGCGCATGCCGGCTTTCCGGAAGGCCTCACGCAATTCCACCAGGG
>DATEPO010000208.1:0-3779 GCA_035273145.1 Nitrospiraceae bacterium | reverse complement strand
AGGCATGTCCCGCCGTGATATCGGCACTATTTTTAAAGAGAGCGCATTGCTCAGTGCAAGAGCAGGAGGGGTACCCAGATGGGAGCGGTGACGACGCCGACAAACACGACGGCGACCGTTGGATAGACGACGACAGCTGTCGGTACTTCCCAGAGCCGGTTCCAACACGAGTGCCGCCTGTCTTCCTGCCAGTCTTTGATGAGAAACGGAAGCATCGGCTTGCAGGTGCCGGTCTCCGGGGCAATGCGGTAAGCAGACATGTCCCATTCGTCTCCGACCTTCTTCACTTTTCCTAAGACTTGAATGCTCTCCCCGCCACATAGGGCCGCGGGCAAATCTTTCCGCGATGTGCCTTTGGCGAATTCGCGTGGAAGGCATGTGACGTCCAAGACGGTGCCGTCTCGTTCCACACGAAGAACTCGTCCGGCATCGGTCGTATAGTAACGACCATAGGCATCCTCGTCGAAGTAAGGCCTCGGCATGCCGGGCGTGGAACACGCGCTGAAGAAACAGATCAGGATCATAGACGCGGCGAGTGTGGGGTTCATCGTCATGTTTTTAGCTGCCGATTGATGAATTGTAGTGTGGCATATCTTTGACAGGGAGTCCTTCCAACGCCATGATGCGCAGCGCATTGGTCGTGGGACAGGGGCCGGGACGCAAGGTGTAATCGAACTGTAGTTGGTTCGCCTGGACGGTTTCCTGAAAATGCGCGTTGGTGAGCGTAGGAAATGTTCGTTCCATTTCCGCTAACTCAAGATCATGAGTCGTGACAAGACCAAATCCATGGCTTGTCGTCAGCGCTTGAATGTAGGCCCGGCTGCCGATCAGCCGCTCGCGGTTATTCGTCCCTTTGAAGATTTCATCGATGAGAAAAAATACGGGTGGCGCGGTGCGGTTCTCTGCGGCATCCAAGAGCCGCTTCAAACGTTTCACCTCGGCATAAAAGAAGGAGAGGCCGGCTTCAAGAGAATCGTCCACGCGGATACAGCAAGCCATTCTGACCCACGTCCATTCAAAAAACCCTGCGCATACGGGTGCGCCGGCTTGGGCCAGGCACACATTGATGCCGAGGGTTCGAAGGAAGGTACTTTTGCCCGACATGTTAGAGCCGGTCACGAGAAGAACGCGCCCGAGTCCCCGCAGATCTAAGTCATTGGTGACCCGATGGGCGGACGGAATCAAGGGATGTCCAAGCGCGGTTGCGGTGAGAAGCGCTTGTTTGGGTTCGTTTGCCGCCGGACTCCCTGCCTGAGGGGTAGGCCAATGATATCCGGGATGAAGATAGGCAAAGGCGCCCAGAGAATTAGCCGCTTCCAACTCAGCCAGCGTTTCGAGCCAGACGGAGACTTTGTTCAGCACGTGATCGCGCACTCGTTCTAAGCGCCATGTAAAGAAGAGATCCCAGGGGCCGATGCCGTTGAGAACTAGATGCACCAACGGGTGGGCGCGCACGCTTAAGGCATGCGAGACTCGAGCCAGCCGGCGGATGGCGATCGAGGGGCGTGTGACTCCTGCAACGACCGGCGTGCAGAGCCGTCCCAGTGCAGGTGTGGATGTATAGGATCGCCGTTCAAGATAGCGGAAGAGGCCACCTAATTTCTCTAATTGCCCATGTAATGACAGTGCGCGACCGAATACCGGCTCGACCTGCCCGGATGTCAGAAGATAGATTGCTGCGTAGACAGTGAACGAGAGAATCCAATATTCTCGGAGATCGATGATGGCGGATGCGAACGCAAGCCCAAGTGTCGTTGCTGCCAGAAGGGCTTGAAGGAACAGAAGAGGGATCAGCCGTGCAAAGCCGACGGGTGGAGCAAGGGCCGCATGAATGCGATGACCGTCCAGCTCCGCTTCTCCCAGCAAGGAGGCCTCTAGTGCCAGGCGGTCGCGAAAGAGCGAAAGGCGAGTCACTTCCTTGATCAGCACCTGCCGCCTTTCCCAAAGATTCGCATCGGGCGGCTGAATCAGCAGCCAGTCTGCCAGCCGTTCCCGCCCGTTCGATGAGTTGGTGGTGTCCAAGAGCGTGAGCAACGAATGGGGGCCGACGAGATCTAAATCGACGGCATAGGGATGTTGCTCGCGGGAAGGCATGACTCGCGCAGGAATGGCTGTCCAATTTAATTGAAGACGAGCCAGATGGGTGGCTTTCATCCGCCGCCACACACGAAGACGCTGTCTTCGGTCTTCCAGCTTGCTATGATAGCGAGCGACTATTATGAACAGGGTCAGAAAGCCTGCGAGGGTCGCATTCCCAAGCTGGTACCACCGTTGTTGGAAGAGCGTGATGCATACGGCGGCGCCGATCAAGAAGATGGCGAGCCGCCATCGGGTAAATCGCGCGCTGGACTGAGCGGCGCCATCCAGGAGACGATCCATTCTCGCCAGAAGGCGAATGAGGGAATTTTCTTTAGGCTGGGGAGTATGTGGAGAAGGTAAGGACATTCGTTCAGTTTGGTACTGACATTACCCTGGTATCTTCAATCCGTCAACTGACAGGATGCTGAACAAGGCCATCAGCTTCGTTCTCGGCTCGCAAGCGTCCTCACCGTACCCCAGAGGGTACGCCTCCGGCGCTTGTTTCACCTGCGGCCTCGCTGAGCGACCTTTTTGAGCATCCTGCAGCCTTAATGGCTAAACGTTAGGGGACTCGGATAATGCGACGAGGTTGGATTGATGTGCAGGTGGAGAGTTCGATGGATGCCGGAGAATTGGCCGGACTGTTGAACGATCCATGGATGGTGGGCGTGTGGCAGGAGGATGAGATCATTCATTTCTATTGGCCTCATGAGCGATGGACGTCCGAGACGCGCCAGGAACTGACGGCGCTCGTGCAACGTGTTGGCGCCGATGCCGGTTCGATAGCTGTTCACTCGTTACCGGATGAAGATTGGAATGCGGCGTGGGCTCGATCCGTGAGGCCGCTCCATATCGGACAACGTATCGTCGTCAGGCCGAGCTGGGAACCGGTTGCCTTGAAGGCCGGCGATGTAGAACTTATTCTGGACCCGAAACAGGCGTTCGGGACGGGCCATCACGCGACGACGCAATTGTTGTTGGAGTGGCTGGAAGCGCACGTCCATGGCGGCGAGCGAGTGTTGGATGTCGGGACAGGCAGCGGCATCTTGGCCATGGTCGCGTTGCGGTTAGGTGCTGCGTCGGCGTGGGGCATCGATCACGACCCGGTGGCCATCGAATGTGCGCATGAGTATGCGGTCCAGAATGGATTCGGGCCAGAATTGATGCTCGACACGTCTTCTCTCATCACTCTCTCCCCTGGGCAGTTTGATATCGTGGTGGCCAACCTGGACCGTCGAACGCTGCTGGACATCAATGACCTCCTTGTCGCCTGCGTGTACAGACACGGGATGCTCGCGGTCTCGGGCCTACTCATCGACGATCGAAGGGATCTGCTCGACGGGTTCCACCGAGTCGGCGGTGCATTGGCATGGGAGCGTGAACGCGACGGTTGGCTCGCCATGGCCTTTACCTTTGATCAAAAGGGACCAGTATGACACCGTTGCTTCTCAATGGCCTTCCGCGTGTGTATCAGATCAGCGTCTCGAATGGCGGTCTGCCGAAACTGCCCGTGTCGGAAGCGCGGATTACTAGGCTGGGCGTAGAAGGGGATCGTCAGCGCAATTCCGATATTCATGGAGGGCTGGAACGAGCTGTGTGTCTCTTTTCGTTCGAAGTGATTGAGGCGCTCCAGACAGAAGGTCATCCGATCGCCGCCGGTTCGACGGGAGAGAATGTGACACTTGCAGGATTGGATTGGT
>DATEPO010000207.1:0-2707 GCA_035273145.1 Nitrospiraceae bacterium | reverse complement strand
CCATGAAGTGGATTGATCGGCAGCGTATTTTCACGCCAGAGGACCACAGGGATTGGGCCGGTACTCACGCCCAGGTACCGACGGCGCTCGCATATCCTGATTTCATCAGGATTTATTACGCCGATCGCGAGCCGAGCGGCCGAAGCTTCATCACCTTCGTAGACGTTGATCGAAGCGACCCGCGTAACGTGCTCCGCTTCCACAAGGACCGGGTGATCGACTACGGTGCGCCCGGCACCTTCGATGACGACGGCATCATGCCGGGGTTCGTCCTGCGTCATGATGGGCGCGTGTGGATGTACTACAACGGATGGAACCGGGGTGTCACGGTCCCATACAGGAATTCGATTGGGCTCGCCGTCAGTGATGACGACGGTTTGACGTTCAAGCGAGCGTTTGAAGGACCGATCCTCGATCGCAACCGGAACGAGCCCTACATAGCCGTTCTCCCGACGGTGTTGATCGAAGGTTCCTTGTGGAGAATGTGGTACGTTTCCGGCACTCGCTGGGTTCGCGTCGGCGATCAATATGAGCCGGTATACGTGATCAAATACTGCTATTCGCAGGACGGCGTAGATTGGACACGTCCCAATCATCTTTGCATCCCGCAGCGTGACGACGAGGAAGCCCTCTCTCACCCGACAGTGCTGAAGGTGGACGACACCTACAGAATGTGGTTCTGCCATCGAAGCTCCCGAGAGTTTAGAGACGGACCGGGCGCTTATCGTATAGGGTATGCAGAGTCTCCGGACGGTCTCAACTGGAACCGAATGGATGATGCTCATGGCCTCGAACCGTCGGCCTCCGGCTGGGATTCGACCATGACTGCATACCCCTACGCAATTGAAGTCGATCAGCGAATACTTGTGTTTTACAATGGCAACGGCTTCGGCAGGACCGGGCTGGGCTATGCGACCTTCGGGAGGACCTCTTGAGTACAGATGCGCCTGAGCTTACGACTGCACATGGTGACACTTTCACCTTCCGGCAGAAACTTGCCGAGGCCTTTGACAAGTCGCCGTTGAATCCCGACGACAAGCTGTTCAATCTCGGTCTATACGTACGCAGTTCGCTGCTCGTTAAATTCCTGATGTTGAGCGATCTCTACAAGCGCTTCGAGTCGGTCCCGGGATGCCTCATGGAGTTCGGAACCTGGTGGGGGCAGAATCTCGTTCTCCTCGAGAATCTGCGGGCGATATACGAGCCCTTCAACAAGCAGCGAGAAATCATCGGATTTGACACATTTGAAGGGTACCCGGACGATTCCGGAATGGCCGCCTCGTCCACGGAACGCCATGGCGGCTATCGGACCGGCCGGGACTATCGATCGCAGCTTGAGGAGCTGCTCGAGATACACGAAGGGAACAACGCCTTCGGCCACATCCGGGGGAATCACCGTCTCATTGCCGGCGACGTAGTTGAAACCGTACCCGCGTTCTTCAAGGAACGGCCGGAGGCGCTGGTCGCGTTCGCGTTCTTCGACATAGGCCCCTACGAACCGACCATAGCTATCCTACGCGCGATCAAGCCTCACCTGTTGCCGGGCAGCATCATTCTGTTTGACGAACTAACGTGGAAAGGCGCGCCGGGCGAAGCGATCGCGTTCAAGGAGGCTTTCGCCGATATGCGGTTCTCGATCGAGAAGTGTGAGCTGTACCCGTCGAAAAGTATCGTGACCATTCTCTGAGACCTGCCTAAGCTGGGGCCGGATAATGTGAGATAGAAGACGGAGTATTTGTGACGAGCGTTGAACTGGCGACGTTCAGAAAAGACGGCTTCGTGATCGCGCGAAACCTCCTCCCGACCTCTAGGATTGAGGAGCTTCTCGCTTCCTTCCAGAAAACGGTCCAGGACAGTTTGCGGATGCTGGGGGTGGCGCATAGCTCGCCCAGTCTCCACGACGCGCTGGTCGCATTGCATGCCGCAGACATAGAGACCTACAAGAAGGTCTTGGGCTGCCTGTGGCGTAAGGAAGTGGCGTTCCGTACCTGCAATGACCCCGCCATTCTGCAGTTCTTGAGGGAAAAGTTCGGCTGGTCGGATGTGTTCCTACCAGGCGGCCAGGTCGCACTCATCATGGGCGACAAGCTCCGGATCCCGAACGGCTATTTCGGCCTCATACCTCATCAAGATTTCCCGTCGGTGCAGGGGAGCCTGGACGGCGTAGTGGCCTGGTTTCCGCTTCTCGATGTTTCGCGGAAGAACTTTCCGATGGAGGTGATCCCGGGAAGTCACCGCCGCGGCGTGTTTCCGACGATTGATCGTGGCGCGTCCACTTGGGAGATTCCTCCCGATTTGTATCAGGATGAAGACTTCGTCCCTGTCGAGTTGAAAGCGGGAGACGTCGTTTTCATGTCGGTATTCACGGTGCACCGTAGCTCCCTGTCCGGAGAGCCTGGGGCTTTTCGTATCGCAATGTCGACACGGTTCGACAACGGAGACGAGCCCACGTTCATTCAGCGATCTTTCCCCTCGGCCTATGTCCGGACCATAGAGCGGAAACCCTACTTTCCAGGATTTCCGGACGACGCGCAGCTGACCAAGGCCTTCAGTTGAGCCCTCGGCTGGGCCCGGTGAGGGGGTGCTCGAGTTCAGTTTGCTAGCGAGTCGAACAATGCACTCGCGCAACAAGCGGTCGTTACCGGAGAGCGTGCCTTCGAAGCGCCGGCCGAAGGTGAGCGTTCTGCTGATCACGTACAAACACGCG
>DATEPO010000206.1:0-3013 GCA_035273145.1 Nitrospiraceae bacterium | reverse complement strand
CTCACCGAATAGCCAATGGTGGAACAACGATCCACGGTTGACTTACCTAACCATGGCGGTGTTCGTCCTCTTGGTTTTCTTTGCCGTCGGTAAACTGAAGCGGCGGTTGTTTTCGAAACGCCGGCAGCTAATATGGATGTGGCTCATCGCGGCGTGTGCCGGTCCATTTGTCTTCGATAGGATCATGGGTACTTATACGACGGCCGTCCCGAGGTATGCCATCGCGGGAATGCCGGCCGCCTTGCTGCTGATGGCGCTTGCGCTTGGCCGGCTCCGCCCTACACTGTGTGCAATGTGGCTTTTACTGATCGTAATGGTTTGGCTGCCTAGCATTTGGACCGTGGTGACGAACCCAGTGCGCGGCTGGCAGCCTTATCGGCAGTTGGCTTCCGTTTTGGATGAGCAGGCTGCTGATACAGATGTGGTGATTGTCCATTCGATCCCTTCAGGCGTGCTGGGAATGGCGCGCTACTTGAAAAAGCCGGTCCCTATCTTGTCGTGGGTTGGTCAACTCAAGCAGCGCCATGTTCCTGATGATCTCGAGTCTCTTCCTGCGCGAGGAGGCATCATCCTCATTAAAATTCATACGGTCGGCGAGCCGGCTCCGGAAGAGGCATGGTTAAAGACCCACGCAAGCCTTGTCAGTGACTTAAAAATGGTCGCCGCAGAAGCGCTGTTCTTTGTTCGACAGCCGATCCCTCTCCCTTGACGGAAGGATGAGGATGAGGGAGCGAATGCATGATGAGACCGGGTAAGAGAAGCATGACATTAGAAAGGCCTAGAAGCCTTTCCTTTGTTCGATGTGAGGATGTTTTTGGTAAAGGCGAGTTGAGCCGTGACGAGGCCGAGCGTGTAATCCACCAGCCATGTGACGAGAAGGATAAAAGCCACCGACCAACAGAATGACATGGCAATAAACCGGGACCAGTGTTCATAGGTCGCCCCAGTTCGAACCAGTTCCAGGAAACTCGGCAACACCAGCAGGCCACCTGCAACAAGCAACAGAGGAGAGACAACCCACACGAGTCGGCTCGAAAAGAACCATTCCGGCAAGCTGGTCTTTGTCGGCCTGGCAGTCTCATCCGGTAGTGCAATTTTCACCATTTTTTGTGTGAGATAGCTGGCGGACAATAACAAGAAGGCCAAGGTTCCCGCCAAATGACTCACGACGAATCGGTAAATCATCCACTCCTGCACCGAATGCTCGCGAAGGTAATACACGGTCGGCGTGATCATAAGCGCGATGGCGACTCCCAACCAAAAGAGTCCGAATATCGCCAACGGCCGAGCAGGACGGTAGAGGAAGGCCGCATCTACGATGGCCTTGAGAAACCGCAGACCATCTCTCCCGGGGCGGAGTTTCGATTCTCCCTCCCGCTCGTAGTACGGCATATCGATTTCTATAATCTTGACTGCCTTGCTCATGAGCGCCCTCGCGCTCATGGCAGGCGTGAAGTGGAGACCATCGGGAAGCGGAAGTAATTTGCCGAGGCTCTCGCGCCGGACCACGCGCATCCCGCTTGCGGTATCTCGCACTCCGGAAGAAGACAAGACGGTCAACATCGAGGCAAAGAGACGATTGCCCATCCGACGCAGCCACGGCATACGACTGGTCGCGGTCATTCGACATCCAAGCGCCACATCGGCAGCTTCCCTAACTATGGCATTGCAAAGCTGCGAGAAAAATTCCGGATCGCAGGTGCCGTCCGCATCCAGAAATCCCAGAAGATCCGCGTTGGATTGCGACCAAGCCTCTTTGATCGCCGCTCCATACCCGCGGTTACTCTCGAACACGATGAGGTGAATCTGGTCTCTATACTTGCGTGCCAATGCGACCGTGTCGTCGGTTGAGCCGTCGCTGACCACCGTGATGTCGACGTGTGTGACAGGTGAAGAGGCGATGATGTGTGTTCGAGCACCCAGAGAACGCGTAATAATGCTCTGGATACTGTCCTCCTCATTCAAAGCCGGAATGGCGATGAGTAGTTTCATAGTCAATCGTAGAGCCAAGTCGATTGCGACAAGAAAGTCGGCCTCCGTCGACCTCGAATTACCGGCTATCGGGGAATACGTCGGTAGATTTCAAGCGCCCCTCTCTCAGCACCTCCCATGTTCGTAGGCTTGGGAACGGCATGTACGAGCGACCAACGATCGGGAGAGTTTTTTAGCAGAGGAACGGTATAGTCCCGCGCGAAATTGACGGGCGAGGCGTCCACCACCACATAGGTAACCGGGACAGAATCTAATAGAGCTTGCATGTTATCCATGTCACGCTCGAACGGAGGCATGATGCTTTTCAGCCCGGTTCGCAAATAGACCCAGTGAGGCATGGACGCCGCCACGATATCGGTGGATTTCGCATGGGCCATGAGCCAATCCAATCCTGCATCCAATTCCCGATATCCGTCCTCCTTATAGAAGAACAATCGAGAAGATACAACGTGGCCATTTCGGTCCCTATACGCGGCCTGCCCCGCTTGCACGACATACGCAGTGTACAAGGTGAATAGCTGACAGACGAAGATCGCACCGACAAGAATAGCCACCGTGAGGGAGACGATTTTGACCGGCCACGGAGAGAAGCGAGAACCACTGCGAATCGCCCAGACGCACCGAAACAAGGCTAAGGCCAGGAACGGGACGGTAGGAGCCCAATAACGCGGCCATTGCTCGGGCCACGGTATGAGACAAAGGGCCACGAGGACGAACGCAAGATAGACCGGTATGAAGACTTCGCCTTGTCGAAAGAGAAGCACCATGCCGATGCAAATCAGGCCGCCTAAAACGGGCAGGACCACGTCGGGCATATAGGCCGGAATCCGCCACAATGCTGGAATAGCCTGTAAAGGCGCCAGTATCGTGGCGGTGTATTTGCGCCAGTACCACACCTTGGCACTCAGACCCTCGCCGAGGCTCGTCGGCATTTGAACAAGGTGGTGTACCACGCGTCGCGCCAGATCCTCACGCGTCAGCTTTCCCAGTTCCGGAGTAAATGGATCACGCAACGAGACGT
>DATEPO010000205.1:0-13286 GCA_035273145.1 Nitrospiraceae bacterium | reverse complement strand
CTGATCGCCTCCCCGGCAGATGGCCGGATCAAGCTCTATCTCATGATGGCCGCCTTGCGCTATCGTCGCGATCAGGCCTCACTGTTTCTTGAAGGCGCCTACGCACCATTGGCATCCGGCGGCAGCGCGCACAGGCATGTCTGTGCCTTTTCCAGACGGCTCGGCCGTCACACTGTGCTGGCTGTCGTGCCCCGTCTGATCGCGGGACTTCTGGCTGATCCCACGTTACCGCCGTTAGGAGCCGATGTATGGGGCGACACGTGGATCGCTTTGCCGGAGGGAACCGATATGGCTGTCCGATATCGTAATCTTTTTACTGGCGAGATGCTCACGCCCATGATCAACTCTGAGGACGGACGCCCGGGCCTCTTGCTGGCCGAGATCCTTTCTCATTGTCCGGTCGCCTTATTGGAGAACCTCTCGTGATCGCATTGAGCAAGCGGGATCCGCGATCGGCCTGGCTCGGCGGCGAAGCGCACGTTCGGCGACAAGAAGGAGGCCGCCTGTGGCGGCTTCCCGCTGAATGGCGACAAGGGTTGTGGCTCTCCGGAGCCTTGCTGCTTGGTTCGGCCATCGGAGGAGGAGCTACAGCCATCGGCTGTCGCGCACGCCGTCAGGCTTTGCAACAGAATCGAAAAGGAGAGCCGCAGATGAACGCCGAGCAGCCACGTCGCCGTCGCCAGACATCGTCGGTCTCACCTCTGTCCGTTGCATTTGTCATCGGGGCCGCAGTCGGGGCCGGCGTGGCACTGTGCACCGCACCCCATTCGGGAAGCGAGATGCGGCGTCGACTGGCCTCTGGAGCGAAAAGGGCGCAAGAGGAACTCAGCGAGGTCGTCGAAGAAACGCGTGAGGCCGTCGAAGCATTGACCAAAGACGCCCGTCAGACAGTCAGACACACCGTATGGCGCCTGACGGACGCGGTTGCGGCGACGAAAGAAGCCTTTCAGGAGGCGGATGGATTGAAAAGGATGCCCGCTGATGAGTGATGTCCGTGCGCCCACGCCGTTTCGATTCGTCGGCTGCGTGGAGCTCCGCGAAATGTTGGGCCGCAAGGCCGCGGATGTGCAGCAACTCATGGCAGGCATTGAGGAGGTTCCGGTCGATTCGATTTACTATCATACGCACAGCTATTTTCTTCGCTACGAACACGGCCCCAGCCTCTTTCCGAGCGATTTCGCGACGTGGGTGGCCGTGTCCGTTCGAGACCGTGTCCTCAGCGAACGGCTGGGCTTGATCGATCCCTTCGAGTTTCGCGACGTGGAGGCGCTCCGCGCGTCGATCGTCGCGACGATCGACGATCATCTGAAATCTCTTTGGAACGTCCCGCGCGTGATCCATGGCGAACCGTTCGAATTCGTCAGCTCGCATATTATTGAAGTAGACCTCGACCTCTCGGCCCAGACGCTTCAAGAATTCCGCGATCAGTTGTCCACGGTCGATCGGAGCGTCCTGTTCAACCATATTTGCGAGGCGAAGATCCGTAAAGGCCGCCACAGCGGCGATTTCATTCTCTGGATCGGGTCGGAAAACGGGCTCAATCTCCCGGACCTCGCGACACAAGTCGCGGCGATTCAACCGATTGGATTGACACTCGAAGGCATTCGCGGGCGCACCTTGGACATCATGGACCGCTGGCTCGCAAAGACGGTTCCCACATAATCCTATGCCAATCTCATTAAATGCGTATCGAGACATTGCTCCGCCGGGCCGTGTGGAGCTGCTGTACCGGCTGAGCCGCCAGACCGTCGGCAAACGCATGTTGCATATCACGGGCAATCGAACCGGCGGGGAAATCGGCGAGATCCTGCGCACCCTGATCCCCTTGCTGACGGAAGTCGGTCTCGACGTGCGGTGGGAAACGATGAAAGGCGCCGACAGCTTTCATGAAGCGGTGCAGACCTTCCGCAACGGTCTGCAAGGCGACGATGTCAAAGTTCCTGAAGCGCTGCTGGAAGGCTATCGGGACGCAATCCACCAAACCGGCCGCCTCTTGGACCTCACCGCCGACAGCGTCATCACTCACGATCCACACACATTGGGATTGATCGATTACGCGCCGTCCGACTCCCGGTGGATCTGGCGGTGCTATTTGGACGTGTCACGGCCGCAACGGAAGACCTGGGCCTTCCTTCGTCCTTACGTCATCAAGTATGACGCGGCAGTCTTCTCGCTCCCCCAATTTGCGCAGCCGCTGCCTGTTCCTCAATTTCTCGTGTACCCCTCCATCGATCCGCTGAGCGAGAAAAATCGTGAGTTGGAGCCGGAGGAGATTGCGGAAGTGCTGGACTCATTGCACATCCCCCGCGACAAACCGATCCTCTTGCAAGTCTCGCGCTTTACTCGATCGAAAGATCTTCGCGGCGTGATCGAAGCCTACCGGTTGGTCAAGTCGCACTTCGATTGCCGCCTGGTACTTGCCGGCAGCGCATCACCGGATGAGCTGGATGAGCAGGCCGTGCTGGACGACGTGCGCGACGCCGGCGCCAAGGATGAGGATATTCACATTGTCCCGCTCCCTCCCGAATCGTCCATCGAGATCAATGCGCTGCAGCGCGCGGCCACCATCGTCATTCAAAAATCACGGCGGGAAGGCTTTGGGCTGTCCGTGACCGAAGCGATGTGGAAAGGAAAGCCGGTGATCGGCAGCGAGACGGGCGGGATTACGCTCCAGATCATGTATGGTCAAACCGGGTACACCTCGAATTCCGTCGAAGGCACCGCCTTCTATGCGAGGCACCTGTTAAACAACCCGGCCATCGCACAGGAGATGGGAGGGCGAGCCCGCGATCGCGTTCGGCAAAACTTCTTAATCACACGGCACCTCGAAGATTATCTGTCCTTGCTCATTTTCATGGGGCGCATGTAAACAGGTCCTGAGTTCGAGGTTCAAGGTTACGAAGCCTAGAGTAAAAAAAAGAGTCATGATGAGTTGGAAACCTTCGGAAACCGTCACCTCAGAAATGAAAACCTCGAACCTCGAACCTCGCACCTCGAACCGGGAGGAGAACCACTTCCCCGACAACCTCTCCACTATTGTCATTGAGCGGGTCTCACCTGAATTGGACGGCGGACGGTATCCCGTGAAGCGTGAAGTGGGAGATCGGTTTGAGGTGACCGCGGACATTTTCAAGGAAGGACACGACATTCTCATGGCGGCGCTCCGCTATCGATCTTTTCGTGAATCAGACTGGCATGAAGCGCCGATGCGGCACGTCGAGAATGATCGTTGGGCGGGCTGGTTCGATTTGACAACCAATACCCGTTACCACTACACGATCGTCTCTTGGGTCTCGGTCTTTGAATCATGGAGACAGGAGCTCTCGAAAAAACGAGAGACCCAGACGGATCTTCAGAGTGAACTGTCGGAAGGCTACGCTCTCGTCAAGGCGGCGGCGCAACGGGCTGGATCGACCGATCGAACCCATCTGCAGGAACATCTGCTGCGCTGGGAAGCCTCGGACTCGCAACACACGCTCATTCGACTCGCGCTTACCGACACGCTGGGCGATTTAGTCCGACGCTATGAAGAACGCGTCGCTTTGACGGTCTACGACCGCGAACTTACGGTTATCGCGGATCGCATCCGTGCGCGCTATGGCGCCTGGTACGAAATGTTTCCACGCTCACAAGGCGCAGTGTCCGGCCGGAGCGCGACGTTCAACGATTGCCAGCGGCGGCTCCCGGCTATTCAAGCCATGGGGTTCGACGTGCTGTATCTCCCTCCAATTCATCCGATCGGCCGAACGAACCGCAAGGGACCCAACAATAGTTTACAGGCAGGACCTGCCGATCCAGGCAGCCCCTATGCGATCGGCAATGAACAAGGCGGACATGATGCCATCGAACCGGGACTCGGGACACAGACGGATTTCGATCACTTCGTGAGAGCCGCACGTGACCATGGGATGGAGATCGCGCTGGATTTCGCCATCAATTGCTCACCCGACCATCCCTATGTCACACAACACCCCGACTGGTTCTACCATCGGCCGGACGGCACGATTAAATACGCGGAGAATCCGCCCAAGAAATATCAGGACATCTATCCGCTGGATTTTTATTGCCGAGATTGGCGGTCCCTCTGGCAGGAGATGAAACGAGTGCTGCTGTTCTGGGCCGGTCACGGTGTCAGAATTTTCCGCGTGGACAATCCTCATACGAAACCGGTCGCATTTTGGGAATGGGTGATTCGCGAGGTTCAAGCCGACAATCCCGACGTCTTGTTTCTCTCTGAGGCATTCACGCGCCCCAAAATGATGCGCGCGTTGGCCAAGGCCGGATTCACGCAATCCTATACCTACTTCACGTGGCGCAATTCGAAGCAAGAACTGACGGACTATCTGATTGAATTGACGCAAAGCGAGATGAAGGAATACTTTCGGGCGAATTTTTTTACCAACACACCGGACATCCTGCCTGAGATTCTTCAACAGGGCGGCCGGCCAGCATTTAAGTTTCGCCTCGTGCTGGCCGCAACTCTCTCGCCATCCTACGGCATCTACAGCGGTTATGAGTTATGTGAAAACCAAGCCATTCCAGGGACCGAAGATTATCTGCATTCCGAGAAATATGAATACAAGGTGTGGGATTGGGACCGTCCCGGCGCGATTACCGACTATGTGGCGACGCTCAACCGCATCCGGCGGGAAAATCCGGCATTGCACGAATACGAGAATCTCCGGTTCTATTCTGCCGACAACGAGCAAATCATTTTTTACGGTAAGATGACGTTCGATCGGCGCAACGCAGTTCTGGTCGCCGTAAATCTGAATCCGTTTCAAGCCCAAACCGCCCGGCTGACCATTCCCCTGACCGACCTCGGCATCGCACCTGACGAGACGTATCAGATGCATGACCTGCTTACCGATCACCGGGACTTAGTCATCGGCGAGACTTATTCGATCCGACTCGACCCACACCATGAACCGGCTGCAATCTTCGCCATCCGCCGCTGGACGCGAAGAGAACACGACTTCGATTATTTCATGTAGAGGCAGAAGGTGCGTGGTTCGAGGTTCTGAGTTCGGGACTGTCAATCCAGTGGAAAACACCCAATGAGCCAACGAAGTCTCATTCTACCGCTCCTTACCTCGTACCTCGAACCCCGCACCTCGTACCCGGCAGGGAAAGAATGAACGAGATATCGGACTCTCTCTGGTACAAAGACGCAATTATCTACCAACTCCACGTCAAGGCGTTTTTGGATTCCAACGCCGACGGCATCGGCGACTTTCGCGGACTCACCGACAAGCTGGATTACTTGCAAGATCTCGGCATCACGGCCCTCTGGTTGCTGCCCATGTATCCGTCGCCCTTCAAGGATGATGGATACGACATCTCCGATTACCTGGATATTCACAAGCACTACGGCACCCTGAAGGACTTTCAGGAGTTCCTGGATGAAGCGCATCGTCGCAATCTGCGCGTGATCACCGAGTTGGTTATTAACCATACGTCCGATCAGCATCCTTGGTTTCAGGACGCTCGCCGCAGTCCTTCCTCGCCGTATCGCGACTATTACGTTTGGAGCGACAGCGACAAGAAGTACAGCGGCACGCGAATTATTTTTACCGACACCGAACGATCGAATTGGTCGTGGGACCCGGACGCCAAAGCCTATTATTGGCACCGGTTCTTCAGCCACCAGCCCGACCTCAACTTCGATCATCCCCGTGTACGGGAAGAAGTGATCGACATCATGAAGTTCTGGCTGGATAAGGGAGTGGACGGCTTACGGGTGGACGCGGTGCCCTATCTGGTGGAGCGCGAAGGCACGTCCTGCGAAAATCTTCCGGAAACGCATGAGGTGTTAAAAGAAATTCGCCGAGCGGTGGACGCCGGTTACCCAGATCGCATGCTGCTGGCCGAAGCCAATCAGTGGCCAGCCGACGTGCGTCCCTACTTCGCCAACGGCGACGAATTTCATATGGCCTTTCATTTTCCGCTCATGCCTCGGATATTCATGGCCATCAAGAAAGAAGACCGCCACCCGATTACGGATATTCTCCGGCAAACACCGCCCATTCCGCCGAATTGCCAGTGGGCGCTCTTTCTCCGCAACCATGACGAACTAACGCTGGAAATGGTCACGGCGGACGAGCGCGATTACCTCTATCGGGAGTATTGCACCGATCCACGGATGAAGATCAACATCGGCATTCGGCGACGCTTAGCGTCCTTGATGGACAACGACCGACGAAAAATCGAGTTGCTCAACAGCCTGCTCTTCACGATGCCCGGGACACCGATTCTTTACTATGGCGATGAACTCGGTATGGGCGACAATATCTACCTCGGCGACCGCAACGGCGTCCGGACACCGATGCAGTGGACGGGCGATCGAAATGCGGGGTTCTCCAGGGCTGAAACGGCGCAGCTCTACCTGCCCTTGAATGTCGATCCCGTGTACGGCTATCAAGCGCTCAATGTCGAAGCACAACTCCGCGTGCCGAACTCTCTGCTGAAATGGACGAAACGGATTTTGACCGTCCGCAAAAAGCATAAAACGTTCGGACGCGGCACATTGGAATTCCTCAACCCTTCCAATCGAGCCATCCTCGCGTATGTGCGAAAATTCGAAGGGGAAACATTGCTGATCGTCAACAATCTGGCCAGCACGGCACAACCGGTCGAACTGGATCTCCGGCGCTTCATCGGCGCCGACGTCATCGAATTATTGGGAGAGACGAGATTTCCCCGTGTCGCGGAACATCCCTACCAATTGAGCCTGACACCCTACGGTTATTTTTGGTTTCAACTCGTCTTCAGCCGAGGGGCAAGGAGATAGCGTGGACTCCTGGCCGAGTCGCCTAGCCGATTACTTGACGCGCGAGGGACGCCGGGCATTGGCCGACTATCTGTCTCGTCAACGCTGGTTCGGCGCCAAGGGCAGACAGATTACCAATGTACATCTGCTCGACTATGCCGTTCTATCCGGCACATCGAGACCGGCGGTCCTGGCCATCGTGTCCGTAGGGTTCACTGAAGGGCCGGCTCAGCGATACTTCTTGCCGCTGCTCGTGACACCGCAAGGAGAGGCTGGTCAGACGCCTGCCTCAGATATCCTGTGTACTCTGTCAGACTCTACCAAACAAACAGTATCGGTGATGGATGCGACTACGGATGCGGAGGCGTGTTTGCATCTCACGAATGGCATTCGAGACGGACTTCAGTGGCGGGGTTGCCGGGGAATGTTTCGTGGTATGCCGACCATCGCAGCCGGCTCTATACTCTCCGAGCCTCTTCAGCACGCCAAGCGACTGTCCGGCGAGCAGAGTAATACCTCTATCGTCTTCGATCGGCGGGTGATCCTCAAACTCATCCGCAAATTTGATTCGGGCCTCAATCCCGATCGAGAGATTCTGGAATTTTTGACCACCCGCACGCACTATCACTCTGTTCCCCCGCTGATCGGCACGATTGAATATCATGAATCCTTCGACACGCAGGGTCCGTCTGAAGACGCGGCAACCGTCGGCCTATTGCAAACCTTCATACCGAACGACGGCGACGGTTGGAGCGCCGTCCTTGAGCATGTGAAAACGCTCCTGCGCGACGATCACTTACACCATATGGGACAGCGGACCGACGCCGACCTTCGCGAATTTGTTCAACGGACTTCCCATCAGGCTATCGCGGCCATGCGGCGGCTCGGCACCATCACGGCGGAACTTCATACGGCTCTGTCCTCAGACTCGACAGAGCCTGCCTTTCGACCCGAACGGATTTCTCCACAGGATGTCTCCGATTGGCGCGCAGTCATGATCTCCCACATCCGCGCGGTCTTTACCCAGCTCCGGGCATTAGGGAGAAGTCGGCAAGCGGAACTCCATCTGACCGAAGACGACCTGACTTCATTGGAGGCTGGCTGTGAACGGCGGCTCGATGCGCTGCAGCGGCTCGTGGAGAGCCCCGTCGCTAAAATTCGGGTACACGGAGATTATCACCTGGGACAGGTCCTCAAGACAGGGCACGAGTTCATCGTGTTGGATTTCGAAGGAGAACCGGCACGGCGGCTTGAAGAGCGCAGAGCGAAACAGTGTGCCTTAAAGGATGTCGCGGGCATGCTCCGATCATTTCACTATGCCGCTTGCACCGCCCAGCGACAGATCCATGCCCCGACACAAGCGGAAGAGACGATCATCGCAATCTGGGAACAGGCCGTAATCGACGCGTTTTGGATCGGCTATACCACTGCGGCGAAACCGGGCCGAGCGTCGTTCATGCCTGGAACTCAGGCCGACGCTGACCAAGTGCTTCGCGTATTTGAACTCGACAAGACAATCTACGAGATCGGCTACGAACTTAATAACCGTCCCGACTGGCTAGACATTCCTGTTCAAGGGCTTCGGCGACTCTTACACCGACCGGCGTAACGTCTGAGAAAACGTCGAAGTGAGTTGTCGCCGTGCTCAGATGTTGGAAGGAGCTTGCAAGAGCTCATCCACCTTCTTAAGCAGGACATCAGGCGGCACGGGTTTTTGAAGAAACTCCACGTCTTCAGTCATCCCGTTTTCCCGAAGAAAATCTCCGGCATAACCGGAGAGAAACAGAACCTTGACGTTCGGCATGGTGGATCGAAGACGCTGTACCATCGCAGGACCGCTCATGCCGGGCATGATGACGTCGCTGATCACGAGACGGCACGCATCTCCATAGCGTGTCACTAATGCAAGCCCTTCAGCGCCATCGGCCGCTTCCTCAACGGCATAGCAACCGTCTTTCAGTGTTTCCGTCAAGAGCAACCGGACGGTCGCCTCGTCCTCCACGACGATCAGGACGCCTTCAGGCGTATGTGTCATGATGATCTCCTGCGGTGTAGGATCTATTGCGTGACTCGAGGGAAATATAGATGGAATTGGGCGCCTTTCCCGATGGCACTGCTGACCGTAATATAGCCCTGATGCTGTTTGACAATTCCATAGACCGTCGTCAGACCGAGACCGGTTCCGTCTCCCAGACCTTTCGTCGTAAAAAACGGTTCAAATATGTGACTTTTTGTATCATCGTCCATTCCACGACCCGTGTCTGTGATCGAACAGGACACATAGCGGCCTGTGCGGGACCCAGGATGCTGTGCGACAAACTCTTCGTCCATCTCGGTATTGCTGGTCTGGATCGACAGATCCCCACCCTGCGGCATCGCGTCACGCGCGTTGATGACCAAATTTAAGATCACTTGCTCCAGTTGAACCGGATCAATCGAAATCTTTCCAAGCTGTGGATCGAGGCTGTGCGTGAGCCGAATGTGTTCCCCCAGGCTTTTCGCGATCAGGGTATGCAGGCCCTCGATGACGTGATTCAGGTCCACCACGGCGAGCTGCAGCGGCTGCTGACGGCTAAACATGAGCAGCTTTTTGGTAAGTGCCGCAGCCCGGGCTCCGGCGTCCCCGATCACTTGAAGGTGCGGCAGACTGGGATCGTCGCCATGCTTGGCGATCAACCGTGCCGTGAATCCATTAATGACCATCAACAGATTATTAAAATCATGCGCAATACCGCTGGCCATCCGCCCCACGGCTTCCATCTTTTGCGCTTGACGGAGTTGCTCCTCAACCTTTTTCTGGTCCGTGATGTCGGTAATCGTCTCGATCACATGTGCTTCGCCGGTTTCCGTGATCGTCTTCGCCCAATGCACGAGAATCGTCTGGCCATTGGGAAGCGGCACCTCATTCGACGTCAACTCACCGGTGCGCAGCGTCTCGCCCATGCGGCAAAATTGGCAGGGGGCCGCGCTGCCTCCGATGGCGGCATGGCATGACTGGCCTCCGATATCGCCAAATTTTCCCAAGCCTGTTTGATTCTGAAATTCGACCTGATACGAACTTGGATTGATGACGGTCACAATAACGGGCTGAGAATTCAGGAGGCTTTGTGGATCGTAATGCCATTGGGTGGCCGGTTTCGAGGGCATGCTACCTCTTTTCCGCTAGGGTTGACGGCACTTTTCGCAACACCTCTATGTATCGGATGCCATAGACCGATACTTTACAACTCCCGCCTCGGACAGTGCCGCACAAGGCGCACGAGGGTACACGAACGAGGGGCACGGTGTCGGTCAAGGTGCGCGAAATCGAGAGTCTCGAACGAAGAGGCGTCGTAGCAGTGGCAGACGAATGATCAGCCTCATCGGTCATTCAGGCCGACCATTCTCAGAGTGCTCTTTACTTCAATCGCAACATTTTATTTTCGAATTTCGTATCCGCCGTAAGCTTGTCCATGCTCTCCGCCAGGACATCGTTCAGCAGTTTCTCCGCATCCTCCGCATTAAACCAAAAGACGTTTTGCGAGCCCGCGCCGTTTAACGTCATCCGCACGTTGCTTTCATCCGCGGTATTTTGGGCCTGTACGGCGATCTTGGTCTTCGCCGCCATTTCGGTTTTCATGAATCTGCTTTGGGCATCCACCGATAGCGCGAGAATTTTGCCCGTCAGGATCACATTCGGCTTTTCCGGCGCAATCGATTCCACGGATTTCACCAGGATCGCATTCCATCCCTTGCCTTTAAGATAGTCTGCAATGGCCTTCGAAACGGCGTCGCCGGCCTGTCCGCCTGGAATTTCAAAATAAGACTGGCCACCCCAAAAATGATTCCGGCTTCCCAGATGGGTGGATTCGGGCCGTGCATCCTCAAACGGCACGACGACCACGAGGGCATCCGGTTTTTGCGTACTGGTTTGGACCACGGGAATGAGGTTGATCGGCATGACCTCGCCTTTTGCCGCGCAGCCGGCCAATGCCAATACCCCGACAAAGCCGATCGCATTCAAGAGTCCTCTTCTCACAGCCGCCTCCTTATCACAATCAATCCTGTCCGGACGTGCACCGCGCCCCATGCGCGCTTTCTCAATATTCAGGCACGGTCCGGCTTAAGCAGAGGTACTATAGCAGATTCATTTGGCGAGGCAAATCAAAGCGCTCCATTCTTATTGAAGCAGCCGCGTGCCCGAAACAGGTGCCGCACCTGCACTTGACTGGTCTGGCTCCGATGGTTAAGATCCCCCCGGACCCGCAGTCCGCGCGTCGTGGACAGCGGGTCCTGTTGTGAGCACGGCCTGCCGGCATCCAGAGAGCGGTCTTTTATGATTGAAGTGTCACAGGTGACCAAGCGCTACGGCGATTTGACCGCCATCGATCGGGTGAGCTTTACGGTCGAAAAGGGTGAAGTCCTCGCCTTTCTCGGGCCCAACGGCGCCGGCAAAACGACGACGATGCGCATTCTGACCTGCTTCATGCCGGCCAGCGAAGGCACCGCGCGTGTGGCCGGATTCGATTGTTTCGAGCAGCCTCAAGACGTGAAGCGCCGCGTCGGCTATCTTCCTGAAACGCCGCCTCTCTATCACGAACTGACGGTCACCGAATATTTGACCTTCACCGGCCGCCTCAAGGGCATGCCGGCCAATGCTCTTCATGCCGGCTTGGATCGAGTCATCGAGCGCTTGTCGCTCGGCGATGTCCGGCATCGCCTCATCGGCAATCTTTCACGAGGGTACAAGCAACGCGTGGGGCTCGCGCAGGCGCTTATCCATGATCCGCCCGTTCTGATCCTTGACGAGCCGACGGTCGGACTGGACCCGAAACAGATTATCGAAATTCGGGATCTCATCAAAAGTTTGGCCGGGTCGCATACGGTCATTCTCAGCACGCACATTCTTCCTGAAGCCACGGCGGTCTGCCAGCGTGTCGTCATCATCAATGGCGGTCGAATCGTCGCCGAAGACACTCCGGATAGGCTCTCCGCCAGACTGCGTCGCTCCGACAAAATCAGCGTGACCGTCAAAACACCGTCGCCGGATTTGGCGAACCAATTACGATCGCTGCCTGGAATTGTCGGCGTGTTCGAGCAGAGCGATGCAAGCACTTATCTCTTGGAGTGTGAGCTGGGCCACGATCGTCGCGATGAGATCGCCCGCTTCGTCGTCGGACAGGGATGGGGCTTGCTTGAACTGAAGACGATCTCCATGACGCTGGAAGATGTGTTTCTTCGCCTCACACAACATGAAGAAGGCATGGCCGAGGCGACCACCGCCATGGAGAACGCGACGACATGACGCCCGTTCATGCGCTGGTCGCCAAGGAGCTTCGCTCCTATTTCGTCTCGCCGGTGGTGTACGTGGTCGGCGCGGTCTTTCTCCTCATTTTTGGGGTCCTGTCCTATTTAGCCGTCGTGAATGCGGGAGCGCAGGCCGTGCGGCTCATGCAACTTCAAGGTGCGGCGGCGCAACTCAATCTCAACGATCTCGTCTTCCGGCCGACCTTTTACAGTATGGCGCTGGTCGTCTTATTGGTCGTCCCGCTACTGACCATGCGGCTGTTCGCCGAAGAGCGCAAGTTGCGCACGTTTGAATTGCTCATGACGTCGCCGATCGGCGTCAACGAAATCGTCGTGGCCAAATTTCTCAGCGTCTATACGGTCTACCTTGGACTGTTGGGATTCACTGCGTTGGTTCCCTTGATCCTCTCGATCTTCAGCAGCTTCGATTGGAATCCGGTATTCACCGGCTATCTCGCGCTGGCCCTGTTAGGCGCGCTGTTTCTCTCCACCGGCGTCCTTGCATCGGCGATGACCGAAAACCAAATCGTCGCGGCATTCCTCAGCTTCGGCCTCTTGATCATCGTCTGGCTGTTGGGCGCATTCGGCAGCGTGATCGGCGATACACCCTTGGGCAATACGGTTTCGTATCTGTCTTTCATCGAACACTATGACCGCTTGGTGCGCGGATTGGTGGAAGTGAAGGATTTGATGTACTACGCGTCCGGCGTCGTGCTCATGCTGTTCCTGGCGCACCGAGTGGTGGAGTCGCAAAGATGGAAGTAGAGACCAGAGCGGCAGTCCCCGTGCTCGCAGAGCGCATATATTCCACCCGCCAGCTCCAGGCACGTCTAGACGTGCCCCTTCCCGAGCAGAAGGTGCTCGGTGAACATCCGCAATTGAGTCGAACCTATTCCCACCCTTGTTATAGAGGGGATCGGTAGAGGGTATGAAGCGGTTGATTCCCGGACTGGGTGTGATTGGGGCCATCCTTGGGATCGCGGGGTTGGTGGTGTATAGCCTCGATCCTGGGCTGCTCAGGGTCGTGACGCTGCTCGAAGGCTTGGCCCTCGTGTGCCTCATCGTCTTCTTCGTCACTCATTACGAGACGGTCAAAGCGTTCTCGTCACGCCGCTCGACCCGGTTGGGCTTCAACAGCATCGTGATGGTGCTCTTGTTTATCGGCATCCTGGCTATTGCGAATTTCCTCGTGGCGCGCCATTCGGCCCGCTGGGACTTTTCCGAGACGGGG
>DATEPO010000204.1:0-4324 GCA_035273145.1 Nitrospiraceae bacterium | reverse complement strand
TGAGGCGAAAGAAGAAGTGTCGGAAATTATCGATTTCCTCAAAGACCCCAGAAAGTTTCAGAAGCTCGGCGGACGGATCCCCAAAGGGGTCCTCATCGTCGGACCTCCGGGCACCGGCAAGACGTTGCTGGCAAAGGCTATTGCCGGCGAAGCCGGTGTGCCGTTCTTCAGCATCAGCGGTTCCGATTTCGTCGAAATGTTCGTGGGCGTCGGCGCGTCTCGAGTCCGAGATCTGTTCGAGCAGGGCAAGAAGCATGCGCCGTGCATCATCTTCATTGATGAAATCGACGCGGTCGGCCGGCTGCGAGGCGCCGGTCTTGGTGGGGGGCATGATGAGCGCGAACAGACCTTGAACCAACTCCTTGTTGAGATGGACGGATTCGATACGACCGAAGGGGTCATCCTGATTGCCGCCACCAATCGGCCCGACGTGCTCGATCCGGCGCTGCTGAGACCTGGCCGATTCGATCGCCAAATCGTCGTCAATCGCCCCGATCTCAGGGGCCGTACAGAAATCTTGAAAGTGCATACGAAGAAAGTGCCGGTCGCCGGTGATGTGGAGCTGGAAAAGATTGCGCGCGGCACACCGGGTTTTTCCGGAGCGGATCTTGAAAACCTTGTGAATGAAGCGGCGCTCTGGGCGGCTCGCCAGGATAAGAAGGTGGTCGAGATTGCCGATTTCGAGAATGCGAAAGATAAGGTTTTGATGGGCGCAGAGCGCAAGAGCATGGTGCTGACGGATGAGGAAAAACGCACCACGGCCTATCACGAAGCCGGCCATGCGCTGATGGCGAAACTTCTTCCCGGCACGGACCCGGTTCATAAAGTGACGATTATCCCACGCGGCCGCGCGCTCGGTGTGACCATGCAATTGCCGACCGATGACCGGCACAATTATTCCAAAGATTTTCTCTATAACAATCTTGCCATTCTGCTCGGCGGCCGGGTCGCCGAAGAGCTCGTGCTCAACCACATCACCACGGGGGCCGGCAATGACATCGAGCGCGCCACCGACTTGGCCCGGAAAATGGTTTGCGAATGGGGTATGAGCGAACGGCTCGGTCCATTGACATTCGGTAAGAAAGACGAAGAGATTTTCTTGGGCCGTGAGATCGCTACTCGCCGCGACTTCAGCGAGCAAGTCGCGATTGAAATCGATCACGAAGTCAAACGGCTCGTGGTTGAGAACTACGAACGTGCGAAGAAGATGTTGACAGATCACATGGCAACCCTCAGGGCGCTGGCCGAGGCGCTGCTGGAAAAAGAAGTCCTTGATTCACCGGAAATCGACCTGATTATTAAGAACAATGCTCCCCAGGTCGTGCCTATTTAATTCTCTGAGTGACCGGCGGCGCCAACCATTCGCATTTTTCTGTCTCCGCTGCTTTCTCTCCTCGCCCGATGCTCGACGCATTTGTAGGCTCCTTCCATAGGACGTCATGCATACCGAGTCATCTGCCTCAGCCGCGTTGGTGATCAGAGGGCGAGTCTTGCCGCTTGCGGACCGCGTTCACATCATGGGGATTCTCAATGTGACCCCGGATTCTTTTTCCGATGGCGGACGCTACCTGAATCCGGACGATGCTATCGCTCAGGCGCTGAGCATGGTCGAGCAAGGGGCGGACGTCCTCGACATCGGCGCAGAGTCTTCCAGGCCGGGCGCCGTTCCAATCGATGAGGAAGAAGAACGACGCCGACTGATTCCCATCGTACGAGCCGTCTGTCGGCGTGTCTCTATTCCCGTATCGATCGACACGACGAAAGCTTCGATCGCGGAGCAGGCGCTGGATGCGGGCGCGGCCATGATTAACGATATTAGCGCCCTGCGTTTCGATGCGCGCATGGGCGCCATCGTCGCCAAATCCGGCGCCGGTCTGATCCTCATGCATCTGCAAGGACATCCACAGACCATGCAGCACGCCGCGCAGTATGCTGATGTCGTCGAGGAAGTCCGACGGTTTCTGAAGGCGCGTGTGGCAGCCGCGAAGGAGATGGGCATTGTACCGGAAAGGATTCTACTTGACCCGGGCATTGGTTTCGGGAAGAATTGTCGACATAACTTAGCACTCCTGAATCAGCTCGAGACGGTGGGTACGCTTGGCCGTCCTGTGGTCGTCGGGGTCTCTCGCAAAGCCTTTATCGGGAAGATTCTCGATCGTCCGGTCGACGAACGACTCATGGGCACGGCAGGCGCCGTGGCGGTCGCGATCATGAAGGGTGCGCGGATGGTGCGGGTTCATGATGTTGCGCCGATTCGCGATGTCGTGAGAATGATCGAATCGATACGCAATGCAGGCCTGAGTCCTCAGGCCTAAGACGGGAAGAGCTAGGAGCAACATGCGTAAATTATTTGGAACCGACGGAGTCCGTGGCGTCGCCAATCTCGAACCGATGACCAGCGAGACAGCGATGAAGTTGGGCCGGGCCGCCGCGCATCTCTTTAAGCGTCGATCGGGCCGGCATCAAATCGTCATCGGGAAGGACACACGACTCTCCGGCTATATGTTGGAATCGGCATTGACGTCCGGGATCTGTTCCATGGGTGTCGATGTCCTCTTGGTCGGTCCGCTTCCCACACCGGCGATCGCGTTTTTGACTCGGAGCCTTCGCGCCGATGCCGGAGTCATGATTTCCGCCTCCCACAATGCGTATCAGGATAACGGCATCAAGTTCTTTGCCAATGATGGATCGAAGCTTCCTGACGACCTTGAACTGCGTATCGAAGATCTGATCACGTCCAATGAGATCGAGCATCTGCGTCCCACGGCGGACGAAGTAGGAAAGGCCTTCCGCATTGACGATGCCGAAGGTCGATATATCGAATTCGTAAAACGTTCCTTGCCTCGACAGCTCGACTTTCAAGGTTTACGTGTTGTCGTCGATTGCGCCAACGGCGCCGCCTATAAGGTTGCGCCGAAAGTATTGCGGGAGCTTGGCGCGACGGTGTGGGTCCTCGGCGATAAGCCGGATGGAACGAACATCAATGCCAAGTGCGGCGCGGTTGATCCGCAGTGTCTTCAGGAAGCCGTGGTTGAACATGAGGCGCATATCGGCATTGCGCATGATGGCGACGCGGATCGTTCCGTCTTTGTCTGTGAGCAAGGCAAGGTGATCGATGGCGATCATGCCATAGCCGCGCTCGCTCTGGATTTGCACCAATGCGGCCAACTTAAGCGGCATACGTTGGTGGGAACCGTCATGAGCAACTTCGGCCTCGAATTAGCGATGGCGAAGGCCGGTATTAAACTGGTGCGTACCCCCGTCGGCGATCGGTATATCTTAGAGCTTATGACAGCGGAGGGCTATAACCTCGGCGGAGAGCAGTCCGGGCATCTCATTTTTCTCGATCATAATACGACCGGCGACGGGCTGATTTCTGCATTGCAAGTTCTCTCGCTGATGAAGCGGACCGGCCGCCCACTGTCGGATCTCGCGCAATGCATGACGGCCGTGCCACAAGTCTTGCTGGGTGTCCCCGTGAAGCATAAGCCGGATCTTTCCACACTGCCGGATGTCCAGAGTGCGATCAAAGCCGCGGAGGTCAAACTCAACGGGACCGGCCGTGTCCTCGTGCGCTATTCCGGAACTGAACCGCTGCTTCGCATCATGGTGGAAGGCGAGCAGGAAGCGATGATTCGATCAGTGGCCGATGATCTCGTGGGCATCGTCCGCACCTCCCTCGGTTGAGTCTCCGCGCTTCCCGCTGCGACCATGCTGCTCCTACTCACCGCAGGCTTCCTCTTCGGATTGTTGCTGGGGTCGTTCGTGCCCTATATCCCTCTTTCAATTGTGATCATTCTACTGACTACAGCCGGCCTGCTGACGTACTTCGAACAGCGGGGAACGCTGTCTCGCCGGCACGGCCTTGTTGTCTACGGCAGCATTGTCGCCGGTCTGTTCTATTGGTCCTTCGATGCCTCACTCACCGCTCATGGACCTTTCGCGCACATGGTGTCAAAGAATCCGGTGGCGCTTGAAGGTACCATTTGCGAGCCGGTCCGCCATGGGCCCAATCGAGCAGTCGTCGTGCTCTGTGTTCCGGAACCCAAGCATGCCGGCGAAACGGACGAACCTCATGGGCGGGTACGTCTCACGTGGCGAGAGCCGGATCAATCGCTGCTTCAAGGCGAACCTATCTCCGTGACGGCTCGAATTCGGTCTCCATCAGGAATGGTCAATCCAGGCGGATTTGATTATGAAGCCTACCTGGAACGGCAAGGGATCGACGCGGTGGCCTCGGTGTCCGGCGCCGGCCGGATCGCAAAACAGCCCTTCATGACCGATGATCGGCGGTGGATGGTATGGAGGACGATCGATGAATGGC
>DATEPO010000203.1:0-15230 GCA_035273145.1 Nitrospiraceae bacterium | reverse complement strand
CGGACAAAGACGGCTGCGAGATCGCGGCTTTTTCGGCGCCTCTCGTAAAATTCCCGCACTCCGCAACGGCGAGAAAATATCGTAATTGTCGTAATTCCATCGAAGTCCCATCACCCATGAACTTAATAGTCTAAAGCTATGAATGCAATATAAACAATATATTTGAACTATGTCAATTTGATGCGTATATTTACTAGAACAAAGGGAGCATCTCACTTGAGACCTGCTCCTCGACATTCTTGTCATAAGGAGGACCCGATGAAGAATTTACGATCAGGAACACGTACTCTGCTATTGGCTGTTCTCTCAATGGCCGTCATTGCCATCGGCTGTTCAACGATGGACACGCAAGCCGGTCAAGGAGGGAAACAATCACTCTATAATCGGCTCGGAGGAAAGCCGGCCATCACGGCAGTCATTGATCAATTTGTGGCGAACGTCGCCAACGACAAGCGGATCAATGAACGATTTGCGACCACCGATATCCCGAGACTCAAAAAAAACTTGATTGACCAAGTCTGTATGGCCTCCGGCGGGCCGTGCACCTATAGGGGCCGGGACATGAAGACGACACATGCGGGCATGAGGATTACGACCGCGGATTTTAACGCCCTTGTGGAGGATCTCGTCGCGTCGCTCAACACGTTTAAAGTGCCTGAAGCGGAGAAGAAGGAACTGTTGGGCCTTCTCGGACCGATGAAGAAGGATATTGTCGAAATCCCATAAGCTGAGGGGGAGACGAGCTGTGCGAGTCTCCCCTCTGTCTTCAGCGTTTGGTTGTTTTCAAGAGTAACTCGGCCAACATTCGCAGCCGGCCGAAATAGTCAATGGACTCGCCCGATAATTCAGGCCAGAGATCGTCAATCTCCGCCAGGCAGGTCTCCAGCATGCCGATGCGCGGAAGATCGAGTGTTTCATCGGAATCAAAGAAATAGAGAGCACAGCCGCTGACGACCGTATCCAAGGTCATCAATTCTCCTTCATGCCGCGTAGTCATATGCGGCCAGGCGGCCTCACGGTGCCTATCCCACAAGTCCTGTAGCTCAACATGGATCATTGCCAATCCATTTTACTTACTCCGTCCCAATCCATCCCGAGGCGTGCAAGAGGAGGATTGAGAGTGTACAAAGGCCAAGCCCCCAAAATCGATAGTCGATGTCCTCGCGCTAAGGCACCACTCCAGCGCGCGCTGTCTCCACGGCTCAGGCCCCATCATCAGGAAGACGCCTTTCAGCACCATGGCCGCTCCCGTCATAGTCCAAAGAATTTCATAGTGAAGGCCGCGTGTCCCGGCGAGCAAACAAATTCCCAATCCTGCGGCAAGCCCTTCCCAGCTCAGGATTTTCGGTGCAATCGCCAACACGTCTCGAACCTGAACCATGACATGACGCGGAGCCACGAGTAGCGCCAAGCCGTCCGCCATCCATATTCCGGCAATCATCGCCAATACGTATCTGATCACCACTGGTCATCATCCACTTCAGGGATAGAGCCCTCGAGACAGATGAGCTTGCGCCACATGATCAATGCCGTTCATGAGAGCCGCCATGCGCATGGAGGTCCGCTGGCGCGTGGAAAATTCAATCGTCCGTTGAAACGCGGTGGTGATGATCTCATGCAGTCGATCTTGAATATCTGTGGCTTTCCAGAAAAAACGCTGCGCGTCCTGCACCCATTCGAAATACGACACGATCACCCCGCCGGAGTTGGCGAGGATATCGGGAATGACAAAAATACCTTGATCCGACAGAATGGGATCCGCGTCCAGTGTCGTCGGCCCGTTTGCACCTTCCACTAAGAGCCGGCAGCGGAGGCGGGCCGCATTGTCTCCGGTAATCTGCTCGGATAACGCTGCCGGCACCAGCACCGTACAGGGCAGCATCAGCAATTCTTCATTCGTCACCCATTCACCCAATTTGGTGTCACGTAACGGTTGCTTTTCGGTCTGATAGCGGGTAAGTAACGTCGGGATATCTAATCCACCGGCATGATAGAGGCCCCCGGTCTTATCGCTGACGGCAATCACCTTCGCGCCCGCCTCATGCATAATCCGAGCGGTGTGGGATCCCACATTGCCGAATCCTTGCACGATAACTGTGGCTTGATCGATGGCGAGATTGAGATGCCGCATGGCCTCCAGCGTCACATAGACGACGCCGCGTCCGGTCGCTTCTTCCCGGCCAAGGCTTCCGCCGATCGAGAGCGGCTTGCCTGTGACGACTCCCGGCACGGCATAGCCGACTTGTTGGCTATAGGTGTCCATAATCCAGGCCATGACTTGCGCATCGGTGCCGACATCCGGAGCGGGCACATCTTGATCGGGGCCAATCATGGGGAAGATTTCTGAGGCATATCGGCGGGTCAAGCGTTGGAGTTCCGCGAGGGAAAGCTGTTCGGGCGCGACGCGGACGCCGCCCTTCGCGCCGCCGTATGGCAGACCGGCCAATGCGCACTTCCACGTCATCCACATGGCCAACGCCGCGACTTCCCCGAGATTCACATCGGGATGATATCGAATGCCACCCTTGGAAGGTCCACGTGCAGAATCATGCTGCACGCGATACCCGGTAAACACTTTCACCGTGCCGCTATCCATTCGAATCGGCACGCTTACAATGAGCGATCGGTCGGGCAATTTCAGCCGCTCACGGAGGTTGCGATCCAGTCCCATCAGTTCGGCAGCTTGATCGAACTGCGCCACTGCGAGTCGAAACATAGGCGTATCGAGTTCATTCATCGGATTCATCGGCGAACTCCCTTATCGAGATCAATCGGCTCCGTGCCGGGCTCCTCATGACCGTATCGCTGTCCATCGGTTCTCCATTCCGTCCATTCGATACCGAATAGTTCCGCAAAGCTCTCGGCTATCCGTTTGCGGACGGCATCCATGGGAATGTCATGTCCCAAGACCTCAGCCATGGAAGTGACTCGGCACCCTTGAATTCCACATGGCGTTACCAACTGAAACGGCGATAGATCCATTGTCGCATTCAACGCAAACCCGTGCATGGTGACGCCCCGCTGAATCTTGACCCCAATCGCAGCAATTTTCGCTGGCTGATCCAAGTCGACCCAGACCCCTGGCCAGGGGTCGAGGCGACGCCCCGCAATACCCCAAACTGCTAATGTTCGAATGAGCACTTCCTCCAACATGCGCACATAGGCCTTGGGCCCTGCACAAAAGGATGCCAACCGGAGAATGGGATAGCCGACGATTTGCCCGGGGCCATGAAAGGTGATCGAGCCGCCTCGCTCGATGCGATAGACAGGATACCCGGACTGAACCAGACGACCCTCATCGGATCCCCAATGGTCCTCACGCCCGCTTCGCCCGATCGTAAACACGGCGTTATGTTCTAACAGCAAAAGGGTATCCGGACAGCGTTCTGCCATCCGCTCTTCCACAAGCGCCCGCTGCAGTGTCCATGCGTGCCCATACTCTAGGCGAGTATAGAAATAAACCGTCCCCCGCACAGTGGTCCGCTGAGCCGGGGATGAGATCGGCGATGGCGTCATGGTTACCGATCGCTCTGCGCAAACGCATCGCGTGAAAGAGACAATGTGACCTGGCCATTCTTTCCGAATACGGTCAATTGTGCGGGCAGCGGATCACCAGGGCGAAGATAGGCATGCCAAAAATCACCCATGTTGTAGATTTGTACATTGTCCACTGCAGTAATGACGTCCCCATTCTGCAGTCCTCCTTGCGCGGCCGGCTTACCGGGCTCGACTTGAGCGGTCAGCACCCCCCGATCAATTTCCAATGAAAAGCTGGCGACGATGCTGGGCGTGACGGTGACAGGAAGAAATCCAAGATCAGGCCGCATGACACTCCCACGAACGATCATCGACTGGAGTTGAGGAAAGACGGCATCCATCGAAATGGCATAGCTGATGGCTTGCGCCGACGGGGCGACCGCGACATTCATGCCCACCACATGGCCTGAGAGATCGACTAATGGGCCGCCGCTATTGCCGGGGTTAATTGCCGCATCGGTTTGGATCAAGTCATACAGGGTCTCTCCATTGGGAGTGAGGATCGATCGATCCAGCGCACTCACGACTCCAACCGTGACGGTCGACCCTCCTTTTAGGGCAAACGGATTTCCGATGGCCACGACGGTTTCACCGATCAACAGGGTGGACGACCGTCCTAGTTTGGCGGCGATCAGATCGCGGGCTTGAATTTTAATCAGCGCCAGATCCAACAAAAAATCCCGGCCGACCACACGGCCCGGCGTGAGTCTGCCGGACGGAAGTCCCACCACGACACTCTTTGTATTTTCGACCAAATGGTTGTTTGTGAGGATATAGCCCTGCTCGTCCACGATGAGACCCGATCCCGAGCCGGCTGGTGTAGGGTGGAGCGCAGAGCTGAGGGGAATGCCGCGCGTCATAATGGTGACGACCGAGGGTTTGACCGAAGCCACTACGGCGGGCACCGACATGTCCTTGCCGGGAAGGCCATCCGAACGGCTATGAGCGGTATGGTAGATACCAAATGGAAGGACGTTCACGCAGGCGGCGAACGCAATACACCGGATGAATGGGATCGAGCGTGCGATGAAGGCTCCTTAACAGTAGATGTGCGGTGCCATTTTACCGGAAGGTTGAGAGTGAGTACAGCGTGCATGATAAGCCCCAAAAATTTCGAAGCCAAGGACAGACACTTACATGGAGCATGGAAAGGACCTCTCTTGATCCTACATCGCGGAGGCAGTTCGACTGACACTATGAAGATAATGCAGGTGAACTCTTGTCCTTTAAAAGACAAGACGCTCCCCCTATTCAAATTCGGGTTTTTTGGATCGGCAGGCAGAACGGTAGAGAGCCAAGCATGTATTCTGCCTGGCTCTCTTCATGAGGATTAGTCTTTGATCGCGGCAAACATTTGCTTAATTTCAGGTGTCTTGAGCTTCTTTAAGGCTTTGGCTTCAATCTGCCGAATCCGCTCGCGGGTTACGGAGAGGTTTTGCCCCACCTGCTCAAGCGTAAACGGTTCATCCTGCCCGATCCCGAAGCGCATGCGGATCACAACTTGCTCACGCGGCGTCAGCGCACTCAAGATTCGATCGAGCTCACGTGTCAGCTCGGTACGGTTCACGTGAGAATCCGGAGGCATCGCATGGCGATCAGCGATCAGTTCTCCGAAAAGCGTCTCCCCATCGCCGACCGGATTATCAAGCGACACCGGTTCCTGAAACACTTGCAGCGTCTCCTGAATCTTATCCGGGTGGATCTGCAATAACCGGCCAATTTCTTCCGGTTTCGGCTCTCGTCCGAACTGCTGCGCCAGCCGGCGGGTGGTGCGGACGATGCGGTGAGAGGATTCGGTCATGTGCACAGGAATCCGGATCGTGCGGGACTGATCGGCGAGCGCTCGGGTGATGCCCTGACGCACCCACCACGTCGCATACGTGCTGAACTTGAACCCCTTCCGGTATTGATAGCGTTCTGCCGCTTTCATCAACCCGATATTACCTTCCTGAATCAAATCGAGCAGGCCAAGCCCTTTGCCGTTGTAGTGTTTCGCGATATCGACGACAAGGCGCAAGTTGCAGCGCACCATTTCATCCTTGGCCCGTTCCAAGACCATGCGCGCCTCGCCGATTTGCCGAATGCTCCGTTCGAACTGTTTTTCCCGGTACCCTCCCGCTCGATACTGTCGTGCAGCCTTGACGAGTGTGCCGAGAATTCGCTCAGTATTGTCCAAGGCTGTGGCGGAAAAGCCGCTGAGTTGGCGTGCTTCGTTCAATTGCTGCACGGCGTCGACGACCATGTCGTCTTTCTTCATTTTGGCGGCCAGCTTGACGGTCTCGCGAAGGACCGCCCGGATGGCCCGAGTCCCTTGATCGAGCCGCTTCGCCAGTGCAATTTCTTCATCGCGTTTCAGCAGCGGCCGTTCACCAAAGGATCGAAAATATAACGATTCCAGCGCAAAATCCTCCGCCGGCGCCTTTTCGACTACGGCCGGCTGCTCAGCGATCACTTCCGGTCCCGCATCCTTGCTGGATTCACGTTCAATTAATTCCAAAATATCACTGGCTTCGGAGTCATCCGATTCGGGGTCTAGGACCACTTCTTCCTCTTGTTCGAGTTCTGTATGCTGATGATTGATCATGAATATGCCCTCTCGTTCTCCGATCCGAAATGGGATCAGAGTAGTCCTTACCTTGTTAGAGGCCGACATGGCGAAAAGGATTCAAAACTGATGCCAGCCACAGGAGTGAGATAAGGCTATGGGATTGAAAATCAAGGAAGGATTACGTCTTCTTCTCGAAGGCTTTCATAAAAGGGGTCAGAATATCGATGGGGACCGGAAAGATCGTCGTGGAATTTTTTTCGGCGGCAATCTCGACCAGTGTTTGAAGATAGCGTAATTGGAGAGACACAGGATTTTGGCTCATGATATTTGCGGCATCGGCCAATCGCTGTGCAGCCTGATATTCACCTTCAGAGTGAATCACCTTCGATCGGCGCTCACGCTCAGCCTCAGCCTGTCTCGCAATCGCCCGTTGCATTTCCTGCGGAAGATCCACGTTTTTCACCTCGACCGCCGAGACTTTCACACCCCAGGGCTCCGTCTGCGTGTCGATAATGCGCTGCAGTTCGGTATTGATTTCCTCACGCCTCGCCAGTAAGTCGTCTAATTGGCCCTGGCCCAGCACGCTTCTCAGTGTGGTCTGGGCCATCATCGATGTCGCATAGAGATAGTCCTCCACTTCGATAATCGCTCGTTGTGGATCGACGACGCGGAAATAAATCACCGCATTAACCTTCACCGACACGTTGTCCTTGGTAATGACATCCTGCGGCGGAACATCCATCGCGATGGTGCGCAAGCTTACCCTGACTAACTTATCGATAAAGGGAATGATCACGATGACGCCGGGCCCGTTGCCGCCGATGAGCCCGCGCGCCAAACGACCCCATCGAAAGATCACCGCTCGCTCATATTCTCGCAGCACGTGAAACCCCATTCCCAGCACGACCAACACGGCAAGTAGGAGAATCATGGGGCTGAACAGGAGATTCATTGCAAGACTCCCTTTTTCGGAATGGATTTCACGCGTAGTTTCAATCCCTCGATCGCGGTGACTTCGACAGCCGCTCCTGATTCGATGGGTTCCTCGCTCATCGCCTCCCACAGTTCGCCGCGGACGGCTACCTGACCTTTGGGAGCTAGGGTCGTCTTCGCTACGCCGACCAATCCTACCATTCCTTCCCGGCCCGTCACCGGACGCCTCCGCATAGCGCGCACACCCATACTCACGATTGCAAACGTGACGAGCGCCGCTAATCCAATCACAGGAATGATGACGGCCCACGAAATTTGCAGAAACGGCTCGTCCGTCTTGATCAACATCAGCGACCCGAGCAACATGGCGAGGATACCGCCGATCGCGAGCAAACCGTAACTGGTCACCGTCGCCTCGAGGACAAACAAGACGATGCCCAACAGCAAGAGGAGAACGCCCGCGTAATTGATCGGCAAGGATTGCAAGGCGTAAAACCCGAGAATCAAGCTGATCGCTCCGACAATTCCTGGGAGGATCGCGCCGGGATTATAGAGCTCGGCCAGCAAGCCGATAGTCCCCAGCGTCATGAGCAAATACGCGATATTCGGATCGCTGAGCGCTTTCAAGAGTTCGAGCCGCCATCCGAGCGCAAACTCCACGATCTCGACATCCTTGGTGTGCAATACGGCGGAGGCCTGCCCCATCGGCACTTTGCGTCCGTCCAATTTCTTGAGCAAGGCGGAAAGATCGTCGGCAATAAGATCGATGATTTTGAGCGTCAGCGCTTCTTTTTCAGTGACCGAGACGCTTTTGCGCACGGCGTCTTCGGCCCAGGCCACATTACGGCCACGTTGTTCGGCGATGGACTTGATGTACGCCACCGAATCATTCTCCACCTTTTCCTTCATCGTCTTATCCATCTCGCCACCGCCCATCGCGACCGGATGAGCCGCTCCGATATTCGTGCCGGGCGCCATGGCTGCCACATGAGCGGCAATCGTCAAAAACACGCCGGCGGATGCCGCGCGACCGCCGGACGGCGCCACGTAGACGACAACGGGAATCGTCGACCCGGTGATATCTTTGATCATCAGCCGCATGGATGTGTCGAGGCCCCCCGGCGTATCGAGCCGAAGGATGACGGCCTGCGCATGTTCCGCTTCCGCAAACGCCATGGCATCATGGAGGTACTCTGCCGCGACCGGATTGATCACGCCTTCATAGGTCGCCACGACGACAGGCGTAGCTGTCTGTACAGCCTGAGTCAAGAAGGGAGCTGTCCAACCCAACACTAAAGAGAGGAAAAGAAAGTACGGAAGACGGGACACACGAATCTTGAATACCGATGCAGACGACATCAAGCTCCTCGCCCGCGTGCGAATTGATCATAGGAGCCGGATCATACCCTGTCAAGAAACCATCGGGACCGGAGAAGACGACATCGTGTTGAAAGGTCCGAAACGTTCTCCTACAATGGCGCTATGCAATTTCAAAATGGCGAACGCGTGCATTTGGTCGATAAGAACGGGCGGCAGTATGCGCTGACGCTGAAGGCCGGCGAAACCTATCAACACAGTGGAGACACGATCGCGCACGACGCGCTCATTGGTCAGCCCGATGGCTGTCTTGTCACATTGTCGCGGGGCAAGCGCATGCTTGCCCTGAAACCGACCTTCGGGGACTATGTTCTTAAAATGCCCCGGGGCGCGCAAGTCCTCTACCCCAAGGACTTGGCGCTGATCGCCATGTGGGCGGACATTTATCCAGGCGCGCGTGTGTTCGAAGCCGGCACCGGGTCGGGCGCGTTAACCATGACGCTTCTTCGCGCTGTCGGCGAACGCGGCGCCGTGGTGACGTATGAAGCGCGAGACGATTTTGCCAGGACCGCTCGTAATAATATCGAGCGGTATCTCGGTCCGGTTTCAACACTGACGTCGCGCCGCGCCGATGTCTATGAGGGCATTGCGACTGAAGACAGGGATCCGCTGTTCGATCGGCTGGTCCTCGACTTGCCGGAACCCTGGCGAGTGGTGCCCCATGCGGTGGAGGCGCTCCGAAGCGGCGGCATCTATTTGAGTTTCGTCCCGACCGTCCCGCAAGTGATGCAAACGGTGGATGCGCTGGAACGAGCCAATGTCTTTGGCATGATCCACTCCTTTGAAACCTTACTGCGGACCTGGAATATTCAAGGGAGAAGCGTCAGACCGGATCATCGCATGGTGGCCCATTCCGGGTTTTTGACCGTGGCGCGCAAGATCGAACCGGGATTATGGCGAAACATGAATCCCGGACCTGCGATGGTTGATGAGCTGCAAGGCGACGAGATGCCGGACGACCAGGAGGACTCATGCGTGTAGCCGGAAAGGTAGCGATTGTCACGGGCGCGAATGTAGGGATCGGCGCAGCGGTAGCCAAAGTGCTGGCCGGAGAGGGTGCCGCCGTGGTCATCACCGGCCGGAGAAAAGATCTGTTGGACCACGTCGTCGCGGACATCGAACGCAAGAAGGGCCGTGCGCTGGCTGTAGCCGGCAGCGTTACCGATGAGGCGCATGCGCGGTCTGTCGTGGACCAGTGTGTCCGTGCCTTTGGCGCGCTCAACATTCTTGTCAACAATGCCGGTATCGGCGCCTTCGGTAAACTCTTGCACGAGATCGATGATGCCACGTGGCATGAAATGCTCGACGTGAATCTCACGGGGGTCTTTCGGATGACCCGAGCGGCGGTGCCCACGATGTTGAAGAACGGTGGCGGCTCTATTATCAATATGTCGTCTGTCGGAGGCGTGATTGGATTCTCGGGCAGCGCCGCATATGGAACCTCCAAAGGCGGCTTGGAGCTCTTCACCAAATGTGTCGCGATGGATTACGCTCAGAATGGAATTCGTTGCAACTCGGTCTGCCCCGGGTTGATCGACACGCCGATGGCGGCTCCGCTGTTGAACAACCCGGAAATGAAAGCTGAAGTCTTGGCAGCCTATCCGATCCGGCGCGTCGGCACGCCGGAAGAAGTCGCAAAGATGGTCCTCTATTTGGCCTCGGATGAGGCCTCCTGGGTGACCGGAAGCTCATTCATGATCGACGGTGGGCTGACCGCGCACTAGAAAGGTCTCCATGCTTTACTACGGGCAGCACCGTACGCTCATCTTGCTCGTCAGTGTGTTCCTGGTTATCTTCTGCCCCCGAGCGGCAGCGGTTCACGCACAAGGTGGAACCGACTTCAAAGGAACGGTCCTGGCCGACCCGGCAGCCGGGAAGCTGATCGTCAAGAAGGACGAGGGAGGAACGCGCTTTACGTTTGTCGTCACTGAAAAGACGCAGTTCATCGGGAGCGGGCTCAAGACTGTGGCGGATATCAAAAAGGGCGACCACGTCATCGTCAATTATGTCGTCAACGGCTCGCAGTATATCGCGCAGACGGTCTCGATGGTTTCCACCAAATGATCGACATCAACGCTCAGACACAATTGTGTGGGGTGATCGGGAATCCCGTCGAACATTCGCTCTCCCCGGTGATCCATAATGCCGCCTTCCAGAAACTCGGCCTCAACTATGTCTACCTTGCCTTTCGTGTGGAGAATCTAGACCGTGCCATCCACGGCGTTCGCGCACTCGGCAATGTCCGTGGATTCAGCGTCACCATCCCGCACAAGGTCGCGGTCATGCCCTTTCTCGACGAGGTAGAAACGACCGCCGAACACATCGGCTCAGTGAATACCATCGTGGTGGAGAACGGAAAGCTGCTCGGATACAACACCGATGCCTCCGGCGCCTTACGTGCATTGACGGATGCCGGCGTCTGGCTGAAGGGACAACGCGTTTTGATAGTGGGCTCAGGTGGAGCTGCACGGGCCATTGCCTTTGCGCTCTCGGGCAAGACGGGCATCGAGCGGCTGACCATCCTCGGGATCGAAGATGCCGAGCGGCGCCATCTGATTGAAGACCTTCGCGCAAAAACTGCCGTGTGTGTAGAAGGCGCGCATTTGAATGACGCAACGCTTGGCGACGCTATCAAGGATGCCCACCTGCTTCTTCACTGCACACCGTTGGGCATGTCCCCTAATGTGGAACGCACCTGCGTCCCCGCCGCTCTCCTACACTCGTCGCTCACCGTCATGGACATTGTCTACAATCCCTTGGAAACTCGGTTGCTGCGCGAAGCGAAAACCGCCGGCTGCCGAACGATCCGTGGCCTCGATATGTTTCTCAATCAAGCCGTCGCGCAATTCGAGTTGTGGACACGCCTGCCGGCTCCAGTTGATGTCATGCGAACCGTCTTAGAATCTCATTTCTCATGAACATTGTCCTGATCGGCTATCGCGGCACAGGCAAAAGTAGTGTCGCGACCGTACTTGCCGACCGACTCAGATGGGGACGCGTCTCGACGGACGCGGAAATTGTCGCTCGCACCAAGCAATCCATTCCCGAGATCATACAGGCGTTTGGGTGGGAGTATTTTCGCGATCTGGAGAGCGAGATCTGCCGTGAAGTTGGCGGCAAAGACCATCTTATCATTGATACCGGCGGGGGAGCGATTCTCAGGCCACAGAACGTCGAGGCCTTAAAAGCGAACGGCCGCCTGTTCTGGTTGACCGCGGAAATTTCGACCATCGAATCTCGTATTAGAGGGGATATACAGCGGCCATCTCTCACGGGATCGAAATCGTTCATTGAGGAAATCGCCGACGTGCTGGAGGAGCGATCCCCGAAGTATCGGGCAGCGGCGGATCACGTGATACCGACCGATCAGCAATCCGTCACGTACGTAGCCGATACCATACGCATGCTTATGTAGGCCCTGCTCACGTTGATCTGTCGTAAGTCCCATGTTATCCTAGCAGTGCAATTCATCGCTGGGGCCGAGTGATGAAGAACGCAGGACAGTGGCCCTGAACCGTTGGCTTGTGAAGAGGAAGTTGTCCGGAAAGCGTAGCAGTCTGATGGTGTGGTGTGAGTCGCATTCCTGCCGTGCTCTTCTTCGTTTTCCACTCCCTCGTTTCAAGCCACTATCAACAGCAGTGAGGAGGTCGTCGTGAGCACCAAATTATATGTGGGCAGCCTTCCCTATTCCACCACCGAGCAGCAACTCAGTGAGCTGTTCTCCCAATATGGTTCTGTGCAGTCCGCAAAAGTGATTACCGATCGGTACACCGGACAATCGCGAGGATTCGGCTTTGTGGAAATGGCGACGGGGGAAGAGGCGCAAAAAGCGATTGCGGCGCTCCATGGGTCCGAAATGGGCGGGCGAACGCTTGTCGTCAACGAAGCCCGTCCCCAAGAAAAGCGCGCGTACGGCGGCGGAGGTGGAGGAGCCGGCAGCGGCGGCGGCGACCGCTGGTAATTCGTAACGCACACGAAGTTCGAGGCCGCTGGACTCAGCGGCCTTTTTATTTCCCTCTCTCCCGTCTAAGATGATGTCGAATGCAATGGACGAGACCCCTTCCACCCCCATGGACTATTTCACGGCGTCATGAAACTTCTCGAACTCCTGCAGCAGCTTACTGACACTGTCACGGCCGTTTGTCACAGTCCTTTGGTTCAAGAACGTGGGACTCCGATGTCCTCATCGGCCGGGCGACTCCTGTCTACCGTCGGCTCCCTTCATCTCTATGAATTTAGTCTGTCACCAGGTCTTTTACCCGCAAAGGATCAGATCCCGCTTGAGGACATGCCTGTCACCATTCTTCCTCCAGAGGGTACGGAGCCGACAGAAGGATTCGTCGTGGGCGGTCGAGAAGGGACGATCGTCGTTCAAACATTCGATAGCCTCGGAAGCATTGTGCCCTCCGCGATGATTGTCCCCGATGTCGAAGGGTTTTTCGAGACCGTGATCACACGGCTCTCCGACGTGATCCACCGATCAGATCACTACTCGCTCGGTCCTGCTGATCGGTTAATTCCATGGTTGACTCGAACACAGTCGGAGAGTGAACGGGACACACGGAACGCCTCGGCCGTTTTGAGCACGATGTGGGGCGACGATCTCACCGCTCGGCGCGCAAAAGTGGCCACGACGGTGGCCGAACTAGTGCGCGCGAATAAACGAGTCCTACTTGTCTGTCGCGACCATCGCTCCGCGGACGAGCTGTCCGGAATGGTCGCCCGAACATTGCGTGCCGCAGGCTTGACGTTCAAAAGCTTACTCAGCCGCTACGAGATGGCAGTCGAGCCACAGACGGCCGGCATGCTATTGAGCGACCTGGGATTTGAAGCGCAAATGCACCAGTTTTATGCCAAGTCCCGAGCCGAGAAGGCCACGTTGCGCAAGAAGTATGAGCGTTTTAGGGAACTCACGCCGCTGTTGGCCTATAAGGCAGAGAAGCAGCGTGACCTGGATGAAGTGAAACTGTTGGAGTGGCGTCTGCTCACCCAAATCAGTGACCTGCAAAACAAGATCAAAGAAATCGATACGACGTTGGGTGAATATCAAGCGACTCCGATCTGGAAACGGCTGGCGCTGCAAACGGTGGGCAAAAACGTCGAATCCTTGGCGGAATACCGGACCATCTATGAATCCACCATTCAGGGCATCATGGCGGAATTGGAGACGGTGCAACAACGCATTGCCGAACTTAAGCCGGAGGCCGCCATTCCCAAGGAGTTGCGGCCGGAATATCAGGAACTCAAAGAAGAGGTCATCCGGCTGGGCGGCACAAAAAAGATCAGAGAATTATTAGCGGCGGAAGAGGGGACCAACCGGCAGGCCTTCATTCAGAATAAACGGATCATTATCACCACGGCGGCTCGTGTCGTATCTGACCCGCTCTTCAGTAAGGTAAGATTCGATGCCATGCTGGTCGACGAAGCCCCGTGCATCCCTCCGCCCTACTTATTGACCGCCGCCGCGCTGATTCGAGAAAAGATTATCCTCAGCGGCGACACGCACGATATTCCAAGCCCCGATGCATGGGCCTCCCTCTTAAGACAACGCAACTTCTCTTCGTCAGCAACAACGGGAGCCGTATGACGGCACACTATCCAGGGGAGCCTGAATAGTGTGCCGTCTCGCGCCTTCAGGAGTGAAGAAGCCGTGTACGGGGATGGTAGGCTCCTGCACAGACTGTCCCACATGACTATTCGGCCAGCCGAAGAGAAACCCGAAGGTAGTCCTCCACTAACCGTTCCGCCAGTTCATGAAATCAAAGGCTAACATGTAATTCTGGTCAAACTGCTTCGCCTCATTAAGATACGCTCCGTTTACTGCGCCGCTAAAGATCGCATCCGCTTGCTGCTGATAGATGACATTGCCGGTCTTGTGATACATCCAGGCATACGCGGGAGCGATCAGCATGTTCAGATCATTCGCCGGTGTGGGACCTCCAAGGGAACCCATATCCCGATCCATATACTGAAAGGCTTGGCTCCCGGATATCCAGTTGTTCGTCCATAACGAGTTCACCGCAGTCTGAATCGCGGGCAGAATGCGCGGATCGCCTCCGACAGCGGTATCGTATTGAATCAATGCATCCATCGTCAGTCCAGCCATGAACGGCTGTAGATAGGGAGCAGTCTTCGATACAAACCATTGGTCGAGATGGCCAAGCGCCTGCGTGACCAGATCATCCAGCCTAGGCCTGTGTGGCGCACCGACCGCTTCTGCATTCAAATAATTCATGATGGTATAGGCAACTTCCCGGCTCGCGTCTGTTCCAGCCGTCCAGGCGAGAGGAGTAGTATCGGGCGCGAAGGCGGCATTTTGCGACAGCATGATAATGGCATCTTTGGAACGCACATCCCCCGTATGCTGAAAGTCTTGGAGAAGGCCACCGGTAAAATTCCAATACCCCGGCACGGCGCCATTGCTAGGGATGACATACTGATCGCGATAGATCGTGACCGCCTGATGCGCTGCCGCGAGCCAGCTCGGGTCGTGCGTATAGTCGGCGATTTGATAGAAGACGCGAGCCGCATCGTAATAGGTAGCATTTATCGCCGCTTGACCTGTCAGCCCACTTAACTCGCCGGCATGCTGTTGTCCAAACGTCACCATTTGCTGTTGCCATTGATTGAGCAGCGCCGAATCGATGGGCTGCCCTCCTGACATATCAGGGGCCGTAATCGTCGGCAGCTGCAAGGAGGCAGCGGTATCCGGCGAAGCCCCATTTGGAGACGAGGACGTGCTCGTTACGGGAGCGACGATAGTCTCGGTCGTGGCTGTGTCGGTGGGAGAGCTCACTCCTGCAGTCGGAGCGGTCGACTGGATCACCGGGTTCGT
>DATEPO010000202.1:0-15012 GCA_035273145.1 Nitrospiraceae bacterium | reverse complement strand
CTCCGTGAAGACCGTCTCCGTCGCAACAACATCCGTCAAGACGGCTCCGGTCAGCTTCGCTTTTCTGAAATTCGCCTTGGTCAGATCGGCATGGATCAACGTGGCCTCGGTGAAGTCCACGTCTTGGAAATTCGCACCGCTCAGTAGGGCACCTGTGAGATCCGCCCGCTCAAATTTCGCGCCTTGCACGTCGCTGCCGGTCAAATCCGCATCTCGCAGGATGGCATCGCGCAAGTCGGCGCCTTTGAGATCGAGCTTCGACAGGACGATGCCGCAGAGGTTGATTTGATCGGCTTTCGTCCGGCCGGCTTTGATCCAGGCTTCATGTGTAGCGAGAATCTTTTTAAGCGCCTCCGGCGACCCCGGACTTTGATGATTGTAGGGACCATTGCAGCCGTTCTCAGCGGAGAGGGTCGCGCCTGACGACAATATCCACATCACGATGATCCCCAGTACGAGAGGCAGCATGCACCTGCCTGCCACGATCATGAGGCCTGTGCCGCGGATTCTTGCGATTGATGCGGTTCGTGACGGGCATCGAGGACGAGCGATCGCAGGGTGATGCCGGCCAACGCGTCGTTGACGGCGCGATCGCGACAGTGCAGTAGGCGTTCCACTTCATCGGCAAGCCCATGTCGAACGCCCTTCCCCGGATCCTGACCGTATCGGATGGCCTGTAGGATATCTGTGATAGGAATCAATTCCGGAGGTTTCACCAAGCCGATGCCTTCGGGGTCCATCATGCGACATAACATGCCGTGCCCGATCAGCTCATCGATCTGATCCTCGACGACAGAGAGAGGCATGTTCAGTTCCGTGGCCAGTTCGGGAGGCTGTGATGGCGGCGCCCCCTCCAGAAAGCGTCGCGTAATATGAACGAGAAGTGTCAGCGCCAACCGTTCGCGAAAGCCATGCGTGCTGTATGCCCACAGGAACTGGGTGTGATAGGCGGCAGGATGCTGATGGAAAAAGGCGACTTGAGCCCCGACGAGAATAACGACCCACCCGATATAGAGCCACAGTAGGAATAGGATGAGAATCGCGAAGCCCGAATAGATTGCGCTGTATTTCGCGGATTCCACGACAAAGGCTGCGAATACCTGCCCGGCAATGCCCCACAAAATGGCGGCGGTGATGCCCCCGACCACTGCGGATGTCACTCGCACGGTCGTATTCGGCACGAATTTGTAGAGAAAGCTGAACAGCGCGGAGAGAATGACGAACGGCATCAACTGCGCGGCCCAGACGGCCACATAGCCGAAGGGCTGCAGCTCAAGGACCCGCTGAACCAAGGCGTTGCTTTGGACCGAGGCGAGGAGCCCAAAGGCCGTCATGACAAGCACGGGGCCGAGGAGGACGACGCTCATATAATCGGTAAACTTTCGTCCCCACGACCGCCCTTGACGCACGCGCCAGATCGCATTGAACGTCGTTTCGATCTTATCGATCAATGAATAGGTTGTATAGATCAAGCCGGCGATGCCGACGACGCCGAGGACCCCGACCTGGATGTTGCTCACGAACCCAATCACCTGGGCGGTGATGTCCGCGCCCTTCTCACCAAGCGGCTCCAGGATTTGCCCGAGCACCGGCTCAATCAGTTGATGGACGCCGAAGGCTTTGAGGACCGAGAACGTGACGGCGAGAAACGGAACGAGTGACAGGAGCGTCGTATAGACCAACCCGGCCGCTCTGGCATCCAGCAGGCGATTGCTAAACTCGGTCGCCGCCGCCCATATGAGCCGAAGGAGCTGCACGCCGAGGCGCCGTGGCCCACGGAGTGAACCGACATCCATGGTCCAGAGATCCTGTTTCAGGAATTGTTCGAGGCGAGCGGGTTTGCCCATGACGCACTCATACAGATCGGAACGGGATTAATGTTCCATCGCCAGTCCACATCGTAGCTACGGGCTGGGATGAGAGCAAGGCGGATAACGAGCAATCACGTATCAGTCCTCAAGAGGCAGCCCTTATGGCTCACTTATTTAAAATCGCGTGACGCTGGAGAAATTGAAGTCGGCGATCTTCATGGCGGGGAGCTGCATTTTCCAATTTTCGTTGGAGACGGCGTCGGTGGGGGCGGTGAAGGCCTCCACATTGCTGAACGCGCGGAACGGGCTTTCATGCCAGCGGAAATTGACGAGCGGTGTCGTGATCTGGCCGTCTTCGATGAGGAAGACGCCGTCGCGCGTCATGCCGGTCAGCGTCATATCGGTGGGATTGACCTCGCGGATATACCAGAAGTTCGTGACCAAAATGCCGCGCGACGTGGAGGCGATCAACTCGTCTAGCGACGGATAAGCCAAATGCTCTGCGCCCGCCGCTTCCGTAGCTGCGAGGTCTTGGCCAAGCGGCGTTCCCAATAAATACGGGGCATCGAACGCCGGTGACGGATGCACATGATGCTCCTGCGCCGTGTAACGGTCGTATCGTAATTGTTTGAGCACGCCGTCTTGAATCCAGACTAGATCTTCGGCGGGCAGGCCTTCGCTGTTGAATCCGTTGCCGAGCAGATCGGGATGGCGCGTCTGATTGCTGAGCGTGAGGCGGCGATCCATGATCAATCGTCCCAACTTACCCTCGTATGGACTGGTCCGCTTGTAGAACGATTTCGCATCCATCATCCAAATCATGGGGGCGATCAGGCATGCGATGGCCGATGGCTCAAGAATGACCGTGTAGCGGCCAGGCGGTATCTCCCTTGGCCCGGCGGCCTGCTTCGCTTTGTGAATCGCGACGCGGGTTCGCGCGGGAACACCCAGTGCGTCTATCGAGCGATGGACGTTCGCCGCCCACCCACTCGCTTCGCCGCTGATTGCCGTGACGCTGAATTTTGCTTCAGTCCGTGGTTCATACGCGAAGAGGCCGGTCTTCGCGGCCAGTCCCACTGCCGCAACAGATGAGGCAACGATACCCGCCGCGGTCAATCCGCCCGCTTGGCATCGGTGAATGGCCTCCGCGGCATACATGATCCGTTTTTCAGGACCGGCAAATGCCGTGTCCTGCTGAATAGTTTTCAGCGGCACATACTCTTGTGGAGGCAGCGGCTTCATGTATTCGGGATCTTCCGGCGAGACCCGGGCAATGTCGGTCGCGCGCCGGACCATCTCGCGAATCGCGTCCTCGCCGAAGTCTGTGGCCGTTGCTGTGCCCTGCTGTCGTCCAAAGGAAACCGTCACGGCCAGCGAGACGCGATGCGTGTTTACATTTTGGACGATCTGATTGTTGGCAAATCGGGTGGTGCCGCCGCTTACATCATGGAGCGAGAGAAATGTCTGGTCTCCTTCAGACGTTTTCAAGACCAGATCTGCCAGTCGGCGAAACTGCTCGCGCGTGATCAGGCCTTCGGCATTGACGGCATCGCCCGTATTGCCCGTATCGATGGACGGATCGGTCATGCGCCCGCCCGTCCTGGAATGACGCTGACGTTACGGAAGCGCGCGTGGGCGGCGGCATGGGTCATCCACCCCGACTGGCCGGGTTGGCCCTTCCCACATGTAATGAAGCCGAACCGACGACGGTGTGAGGCGTCGGCGACGGCATCGCACTTCCCCCAGAACTCCGGGGTGATGCCGTGATAGATCACATCGCGCAGCATGTGAGTGCGTTTGCCGTTCTCGATCAACCAGAAGGCATCCCCTCCGAATTGAAAGTTGTACCGGCGTTGATCGATGCTGAACGAGCCGTGCCCTTCGATATAGATGCCGCGTTCGATGTCGGCGATCATGTCATCGACGTTCGATCGACCGGGCTCGAGTCCGATGTTCGCGATACGGACCATCGGCACCGATCCCCAACTATCGGCTCTGTTGGACCCGCGCGAGCGTGTGTGGCCGATCTTCGGCGCGACTTCGCGGTTCGTGCAGTAGCCGACGAAGATGCCTTCGCGGATGATGTCCCAGCGTTGGCACGTGACGCCATCATCGTCATAACCGGTCGCGGCGAGCGTATCCGGTTCCGTATTATCCGCGACAAGATTGATGTGCGGCGAGCCGTAGCGAAATGAGCCGAGCTTATCAGGGGTGAGAAAGCTCGTCCCGGCATAGTTGGCTTCATACCCGAGCGCGCGATCCAGCTCGCTCGGATGGCCGCAGGATTCGTGAATCGTAAGTGACAGATGTTCGGGGTCGAGCAGCAGATCGTACCGTCCGGCCGTCACTTCGGGAGCCTTCACTTTTTCGACGGCCTGAGCGGCGACGCGTGGAGCTTCCTTGAGAAACTGCGCGTCAGTGATCAACTCATAACCGGTCCGCAAATGCGGCGTGTTGAAGCTTCGCGAGGCGAAGCGGCCGTCATGAACGCCAGTGGCCTCGAAGTCGCCTTCAACGGCCAACAGGTCGAATTGCAGTTTAGAGCCTTCCGTAGAGGCAAAGACTTTTTTATCGCGTCGAGCCCACAAGCCGGCACTGCTGCGAGCGATGCCTGCCTGTTTGTGGAGCGTCTCCATCGTCTCCAGCAGGAGGCGGGTTTTCTCTTCGAGCGGCACTGAGAATGGATCGACACGCGCCGATGTCACGACAGAATCGACATGGACAGGCTCAGGACAGAGCGTGACCGGATCGTTGACAAGGGCGTTCGATCCTTTGGCGATGGCAATGGCGAGATCGCTGACTCGCCGCACTTCGCCGGCCGTCAGCACGGAACTGGACGCAAATCCCCAGGCGCCGCGGTAGAGGACCCTCACCCCGAACCCGCTGTCTTCGCTATCCTGCACGCGCGCAATGCGCCGATCCTCACCGTAGATGACTTGGCTGCGGCTCTCCACCATGCGGACATCGCCATACTCGGCTCCGCTCTCCTTGATGCGACACAGCACCAGTTCGACGACTTCGTCTCGGTCGATCATCTTCCCCATGTGCTCACTATACCGTGTTCCATCCGACTTTTCGATTGCTTCTACATTCTGGATCTCGGTTAGGTTGCGATTAGGAAAAAGCTGCGATAGCCGAGACGACTAGATGTCGCAGTGGCCTCCATAAATAACTTCGTTTAGGACGACTTGACCAGGGCGTTGAATGGTCTGATAGTAAAAGCATGAGAGCTGCCGAACTTGTCGTCCGTTGCCTTGAACATGAAGGCGTCGAATTGTTGTTCGCGCTGCCGGGCGAAGAGACGCTCCATCTCACCGATGCGTTGCTGGATTCACGTATCCGTGTGATCACCACTCGACATGAGCAAGGCGCCGCCTTCATGGCTGACGTCTACGGCCGCCTCACGGGAAAAGCCGGCGTGTGTCTCTCGACGCTTGGGCCAGGCGCGACCAATCTGCTCACCGGCGTGGCGGATGCCAATATGGATCGCGCGCCGTTGGTGGCGCTTACCGGACAATCTTCGCTCGACCGCATGCATAAGGAGTCGCATCAGTACATCGATGTGATGGCCATGTTCAAACCGGTGACGAAGTGGCAGGCACAGATTGCGGTGCCGGCGATTATTCCCGAAGCCTTTCGGAAAGCGTTCAAGGTCGCCCAAACCGAGAAGCCCGGCGCCACTCACTTGGAATTGCCGGAGAATGTTTTGGCCGGCAGTAGTGATCCGATTGACGGCGATCGTCCTCTGCTGGTGCAGGCACCGATGATGCCGGAGCCGCTTCACGCGCAAGTCGAACGTGCGATTCAGATCATCCAGGAAGCTCGACGGCCGTTGATCCTCGCGGGTAACGGCGTGGTCCGGCGACAGGCGCATGAGGCGGTCCGGCACTTCGCAAGGCGCCTGAATATTCCGGTCGTCCATACCTTTATGGGCAAAGGCATCGTGCCCGACAGTGATCCGCTGTCGCTCTACACCATCGGCTTTCGCTGGCGGGATTATTCCAATCTGGCCATGGAGCAAGCCGATGTGGTCATTGCCGTCGGGTATGACTTCGTCGAGTACGCGCCGTGTTTTTGGAATCCTAATCGTGACAAGCACATCGTGCACATCGATGCGACGCCGGCCGAAGTCGATGCGCATTATCTTATGGATGTCGGCGTGTTGGGCGATCCGGCCTTGTCGTTGCAGCGCATCGGAACGGGACTGAAGCCGGCCGACGATCAGTGGGCCGGACAACAGCGGGAACGTATGACCATCGGATTTGACGATGAAGCCCAGGACCGGCCCACCGGACCGTTACGGCCACAAGAGATCATTCGCGCACTGCGTGCGTCTGTGAGCTCGCAAGACATCGTGATTTGCGATGTCGGGGCGCATAAACTCTGGATGGCGCGTATGTATCCCTGCGAGCTGCCTAACACATGCATCATTTCCAACGGCTATGCGGCCATGGGCATTGGATTGCCCGGCACCATTGCGGCGAAGTTAGCGTATCCAGATCGACGCGTGATAACGGTCACCGGGGACGGAGGGTTCTTGATGAACATCCAGGAATTGGAAACGGCGGTGCGCGAACACGTGCCGATCGTCGTGCTGGTCTGGCGCGACGATGGATATGGCGTGATCCGTTGGAATCAACAGAAGCAGTTTGGACGTACCGGCTTGGTGGAGTTCGGCAATCCGGACATCGTGAAGCTCGCGCAGAGCTTCGGCGCCGAAGGCATGCGCGTGACGGCTGCATCGGAACTTCGATCGTGCCTCATCGAGGCGTTCGGGTACGATCGTCCGGTCGTCATTGATTGTCCAGTGGACTATTCGGAAAATATGAAACTGACTGGACGACTCCGTGCGTTCGGCAACGCCTAACATATCTCTGACCAAGGAAGACCACCATGCCCGAACCCAAAGGAACCGTCAAGCTGATTGGAGAAGTGTTTCCGCGCGTCTATCGATGGACGATGCAGGACGATCGCATCGACGCGCAAAGCGACAGTTATGCGGTGGTGGACGGCACGCATGTCGTTCTTATCGATCCGCTGCCAATGGCCGAACAGGACCTGGCAAGATTGGGAACGGTCCACTCGATTGTCCTGACCGCCTCGTGCCATGAGCGCTCGGCATGGCGCTATCGACGGGAATTGACGGTGCCGGTGCATGCGCCGGCCGGGGCGGTGGATTTTGAAGAAGACCCGGACTTCTGGTACGACCAGGGCGATCATCTTGCGGGCAATCTGATTGCCATTCATTCGCCGGGACCGACCGAGGCCTATTACTCCTTGTATCTGGAGCGCGACGGAGGCGTGGTGTTTTGTGCCGATTTGTTGACGAACTATAGTGATGGGGGGCTGGCCTTTGTCCCCGATGCGTATCAAGACGATCCGGCGACGACCAGGAAGAGCGTTCGTCATTTGCTAAGTCTTGAATTCACAACGCTCTGTCCAAACCACGGCGAGCCGATTACGAGTGGTGCAAAAGAAGCGATTCGTGACGCGCTCGCGCGTGATGCGGCTCGGACAAAAACATGAATCACTCCCATAGAATTCCTATGATCTTTCGACACAGCTTCTTAATCGGACTCGTCAGTCTCACAGGAATATGGTGTGCCTCAACTATCATTGGACAAGCGGCCGATACCGTGTGTCCCATCACGCCCGATCAAACCGAAGGGCCGTATTATCCGCCGAAGGCGCAGATTGACGCGATGCTCGATCAGGACAACGACCTCACGCGCGTGGGAGGTCGATCAGGCAAGGCCACCGGGCAAATCATCTATGTGGTGGGACGGGTTCGCGATCAGCACTGTCGGCCCATCGAAGGCGCCATGGTGGAGATTTGGCAGGCGTCAGAGAACGGCCGGTACAGCCATCCACGCGATCGTGATAACCGGGCGCCGCTCGATCCGAATTTTCAGTATTGGGGCAAGAATGTCACGGATAAAGACGGGCGCTATCTCTTTAAGACGATCAAGCCGGGCTCTTATCAAGCGGGGCGCAATTGGACCAGGCCGCCGCACATCCATTTCAAAGTGTCGCATGGCACCTTTAGGCCGTTTGTCACGCAAATGTATTTTGCCGGGGATGCGTTTCAGGCGGCGGACCATATTCTGAACGAGGTACCCTCCAATGAACGCGAGCGCGTCATCGTTTCGCTCGAGCAACCCGGCGCCGACTACGAGTCTGACGCGCGAGTCGGCCGCTTCGATTTGACATTGTCTCAGTAAGCGCCCCTGCCTGCTCACCAGCGATTCTCTCTGAATCGTGTAGATCTTACGGCTTCAGCACAATTTTGCCATGCGCTCCCGACTCCATCACCGCCTGATGCGCCCGAGACGCCTGAGCCAGCGGCAGTTCTTGCCCGACGACCGGACGCAAGGTGCCGTTCTCCAAGCCAGCATACAGAGCGGCATGGATCGAGGCCGAATCCGGCTCCGTCACATTGAAGAGCAGCATGCCGAGGATGCTCGCATCCCGCGTCATTGTGTCACGCGGATCAATTTGTACGGAACCACGACTTCCAATGACGACGACGCGTCCCTGCTTTGCCAACACGGTCAGATCCTTTCCGAGATTGACGTTCGCGAGCATTTCTAAAATCACATCGACTCCGCGCGCGTCGGTCAACGCGTGAATGTGAGTGAGGTAATCAGCGGTTCGGTGATCGAAAACATGATGGGCCCCTTGCTCAAGCACGAGTTGGCGTCCTCTGTCGGTTCCCGCCGTGCCGATGACAGTTAGGCCGGCGGCACGCGCAATTTGCACGGCGGCGATCCCGACCCCGCCGCTTGCGCCATGGACGAGCACGGTCTCGCCCGCGCGGGCCTGCGCACGCTGAAACAGGGCTCGATACGCGGTGGCGTATGGAATGTAGACGGCCGCGCCCTGTGCAAAGGAAATCCGTTCAGGAAGCGGATGGACTTGAGGCAGGGTGCATAAGGCGCGCTCGGCATAGGCCCCGGTGATCGTCCCCGCGGTATACACCCGATTCCCGACCTGGACTTGACTGGTCCCTTCGCCCACGGCTTCAATCACTCCAGCCGCGTCGGTCCCGGGGGTATACGGCAATGGCGCCTCTCGATTATACAGACCCGCTCGGATGTAGGCCTCGACAGGATTGACGCCCACCGCATGAATACGCACCACCACTTGACCCGGTCCCGGCTTGGGATCAGGCACTTCCTCAAGCCGCATCACCTCAGGTTCGCCGAACGCATGCACACGGATCGCCTTCATGCCCGTCTCCTTAATGTAATTCTGAGTTCGTTGCAGGACGATTTATAAGATTACTCTGCGCTTAGCTACGTTGCCATCCCACCAGCATATGCGAGTGGGCTCCGCAAAATCATCCGTGCAGATGATCGGCGTGCATTCTGTTCGGTCGTGGCGTATCCTGACACCATACGAACGATGGAGATATGTTCTATGGATTCGACGCGCTATCTGTTAATCGGAGGCGGACTTGCTTCCGGCCAGGCCGCCAAACAGCTTCGGCAGAGGGATGCGACAGCGTCCATTACCTTAGTCGGTGAAGAACCGTATGTGCCCTATGACCGTCCACCGCTGTCGAAGGATTTCTTGCGGGGCGAGAAGTCAAGGGAGCAATTGTTTTTCGATCCTGAATCGTACTTCAACGAAAATAGAATTGAGTTGGTCCTCGGCACCGCGGTGCAGCACCTTGATCTGGCCGGCAAACGGGCGATCCTGGCGAATGAACGGGTCATTCACTTTGAAAAAGCGCTGATCGCAACCGGGGGGCGTCCGGTCAATCTCTCAATCCCAGGCGCGAACCTACCTGGCGTGCATTATCTACGCAGGCTTGACGATGCCGTGGCGATTGCCGAGCATGCGACACAGGGAACGCGCGCCGTCCTGATCGGGGCGGGGTTTATCGGCATGGAAGTGGCGGCCTCGCTCACGCAACGAGGCATGCAAGCCACGGTCATTGAAACACAAGCGCACATGTGGCCGCGCTTTGCCGATGCGACTCTGGCCGGAGCGATTCAAGACTATTGAGTCAAGAAGGGCGTCACCATACGTACCAAGGACCAGGTAACCGAAATTCGGGGCTCAGACCGTGTGTCGGCGGTCATGCTGAAATCCGGCAACGTGCTACCCTGCGACCTGGTCGTCATCGGCGTGGGAATCCTGCCGAATGTGGAATTGGCCAAAGAGGCGGGCTTGGCCATCGATAATGGCATCGTCGTCAACGAATACCTGCAATCTTCCCATCCGGACGTCTACGCGGCCGGCGATGTCGCCAATTATATGGATCCTATCTTTCAGAAACGGAGGCGGGTCGAACATTGGGGCCATGCCGAATATTGTGGACAATTGGCCGGACAGAACATGGCCGGAACCCGCACACCGTACGATCTACTCACGTACGTGTGGTCCGATCTCTTCGACCTGCACCTGGAGTTTGCCGGAGATGAGAGCGAGCATGATCAGGTCATCGTGCGGGGTCGCATAGGGGACCCATCGTACATCACGCTCTATGTGAAGCAACATGCTCTGACGGCGTATTTTGCGGTCAACGCGGCCGCCAAGGACTTTCCCGTTCTCCAGCGTGCGATCAAACAGCACAAAGACGTGAGCGGGAAGGAGTTGCAACTTCAGGACCCCTCAATCCCGCTCAAGTCAATCATCTAACCCTGACTACGACACTGTGCCCAAGCGAATGCGGAGCCGCCGTCGAGCTCGGCTCCGCATGGTTCTCATCATTTATTTCTCGACATCTAATTCATGCTCACGCCAGGCGCGCATGCCGCCGTCCATCTCCATCACGGGGTAGCCCTTGCCCGCAAACTCCACAGCCGCAGCAGCGGCTAAATGGCACACATGCGAGTAGCAATAGAGCACATTCGTCTTGTCTTTCCGCAGCCCTTCCAAGGTCTGCCATCTGTCTTTTGGTAGATTGATGGCGCCGGGAATGTGGCCTTCCGCATAGTCGTCCGCTGCCCGGACATCGACCACATTCACTTCGCGGCTCTTGAGCATGCGCTCCAACTCGATGGGACCTGTCGTAAAGGTCATCTTCGCTTGAAAATACTCTTTCGCTTTGACCGGATCGTTCGTCATCAATTGTGTCGCCATATTCTTCCTCCTTAATCGCTAGAGACTTGATTCCCGCTCAGACTCCCAGACTAACACTTCCGCTCCCGTCTGTGAGTCAGCCGTGAGCCGACGCGCGCCGGCCGCCGTCAATCGCACCGCATCGCCGGTCTTCAAGACGCCGGCTTCTTCGAGTTCCGCACCGCCCTTCGCTATGTATAAATGGACGAACGGAGCGTCCGGGAGGTGCACCGATTCGCCGGGCTTGAGCCGGCCTCCCCACAAGACAGCGTGTTTCTGTCGTATGGCAATCGCCCCTTCGTGTCTTTTACCGGAAGCGATCGGTAGCAAGCCGCCGTGTTCTAATGGTCCGTTGATATCGAGTTGCTCATAGCTCGGAGTGATGCGCTCCGTGTCGGGCGGCACCCACATCTGTATAAAATGGACCTCCTTGTTCTGACGCGGATTCATCTCGGAATGCCAGATGCCTGTCCCGGCGCTCATCCGTTGTGCAAGCCCGGGATAGAGAATGCCCGTATGCCCTTCTGAATCCTTGTGCTCCAATTCGCCGTCCAACACCCACGTCACGATTTCCATGTCTCGATGGGGATGCGTCATAAAACCCATGCCCGGCTTCACCACATCGTCATTGCTGACCAGCAGGAGCCCGTGATGCGTGTTCGAGGGATCGTAGTGTCCGCCAAAACTGAAACTATGGTGCGAGTCCAACCATCCGGCGTCGGTACGAGACCGCTCGGGGGCGCGGCGAATATCGATCGTCGGCCGTGTGACATCTGCCTGTTGATTGAGTGCCATGGTCAAGACCTCCTCACGTGAGAGGGTTGCCCTGAAGCATACCCGCTATGCGACATAAAAAGCTTGTCCGCCTGTTTCCTACGCCGCTTCACTTTCCGTTTTTATCCAGGCAAGCCCCGGTATACAGTGTCCCTTTCGATACAGTATGATGCAGCTTCATCGAAAGAGGAACAGCATGGCCACTAAAATCCCTCCACCGAACAAACCTGTACAGTTCGAGAATCAAGCGGTTCGCGAAGTCGAACTCTTACGTGTCGTTGTGTCGCGCGAACAAAAGAAAGTTGCCGCCCAATGGGCCCTGCATCCGCAACTCAAACAGGATCTCTTGCCTGCCGAGTGGGAGGAAGTCTCGAAGTTAATGGGCGAGGTCACCAATTTGGTGGGTAAACGATTTGCTCAGGTCTTATCGGAAGCAGAACCGGACCAACCGGGAACGGCGTAATCGGAAGGTTTAGGCTGAGGTTGAGCGACCTCGAGCTTTACCTCGGCCTTAACCTGAACCTCAACCTTCGGAACTGTATGGATACTTATTATCATCAGCACGATCTCCAGAAGTTCGCCGACATGGGCAAGGGCAACAAGGAACTGTGGGACAAGTTCATGAGCTATTACAGCGCCGTCTTTGCCGAAGGCGCACTCACGGAGCGTGAAAAAGCATTGATCGCGCTCGGTGTGGCTCATGCGGTGCAGTGTCCATATTGCATCGATGCCTATAGCCAAGCCTGTCTGGAAAAAGGTTCCAACACCGAGGAAATGACCGAGGCCGTGCACGTTGCCTGTGCCATCCGTGGCGGCGCGTCGCTGGTTCATGGGGTGCAGATGCGCAATGTGGCCGACAAACTCTCGATGTGAATCAGGATGCTGAAAAAGCGCCCAACAGCGTTCTTCGGGTCGTGAGCGTCCTCAACGTACCCCAAGGGGTATGCCTACGCTTTTGGCTCACCTGCGGCCTTGTTGGATCGCCTTTTTGAGCATCCTGTCATGACTGATCCTACTGCTCAAATACATGGGACTGACGTTACTCAGCCGCCACAATCCGCTTGCCTCCACTGAACGCCAACTTGCAGTCTTAGCCGAGACGAAAGCCTGTCTGCCTTTTGACGAACGGTTGACGAGCGTAGGTCTGACGCCGCTTGGTGCAACCGGCATCACGGTGTTTCAGATCAACGTCGGGAAGTTGTGCAATCAAACCTGCCGACATTGCCACGTCGATGCCGGACCGGATCGCGAAGAGCGCATGACGCGCGAGACCGCCGAGCTGTGCATCCGTGTCTTGGCGCAGACCGAGATCCCGACGGTCGATATCACCGGAGGCGCACCGGAACTGAACCCGAATTTTCGCTGGCTGGTCGAACAAGCTACGGCGCTTGGGCGCCACGTCATCGACCGATGCAATCTCAGCGTTCTTTTGCTTCCGTCGCAATCCGACCTCGCGGCATTTCTCTCGGATCACAACGTAGAAATTATCGCGTCGCTGCCATATTTTCGCCCATCGCAAACCGATGCGCAGCGAGGAGAAGGCGTATACGAGAAATCGATCGAGGCGCTTCAGCTCCTCAATCGAATCGGGTACGGTCAGGAGGGAAGCGGTCTCACGTTGAATTTAGTTCATAATCCCGCGGGAGCCTTTCTGCCTGCGAAACAGGAGGCCATTGAAGTCCAATTTCGGCGTGAACTCCTGCGTCACCATGGCATCCGGTTCAATCGCCTCTATACGATTACGAACATGCCGATCAGCCGGTTCTTAGAATTTCTGCTCGAGAGCGGAAATTATGAAGGCTATATGGAACGCCTGGCCAACGCGTTCAATCCGACCGCGGCCGCCGGCGTCATGTGCCGGTACACGCTGTCGATCGGCTGGGACGGCACGCTCTACGATTGCGACTTCAATCAAATGCTGAATCTTCCGCTTGCCGATCAGGCCATTCGCCATATCAGCGATGTGACGCCGGCCGGACTCGCCGGCTTGCAGAATCGCACCATCGTCACCGGCAACCATTGCTATGGCTGCACGGCGGGCGCGGGCAGCTCGTGCGGCGGAGCGGTGACGAGCTAACCCGGATTATCCTCACGTTTCTCCGATCCGTCACCCATCATACCCATCCACACTTCCCGCCAGTCTTTTGGGTCCTCGCTACCGGCTCTGATTAACGACAGATGGGTCGCCTCGAACGGATGGTACAGCGAGGCAGGTAGCTTGGCGATGATGTCCTTCTTCCGGCTTTCCGAGTAACGTCCATAGACTAGACTGAGGTGCGGTAGATAATGGCTGTTGCGCTCCTGATGAAAAATCTGACAAGCCAACGCATGCGCATGAAGCAACGGCGGCGTCATCTCCGCCACCAGGAACACGCAGTGAAAATAGTTCTCGCCAAAGGCAGGTCCGCTTACATTGATCGGAAACGGTCGCAGGCGTCGAGCCAGTTCGTTTGACGAGGCTACATGCTGGGCTTCTGATCCGTTCACATTACCCAAGAGGGTGATATGCGGATCGAAGGTGGGAGCATCGAGCTCCAGTGCAAATTGTTGTATGACGCCGGCGAATTGATCGGACGCCCTGCTCGACGGCTTCAACCACAGATGGTAGCGGCTATTCATTCAGAATGGACCGTGAGGATGCACGAGCGGTACACTAAAAGCCCATTCAGCGTGCACCGGCGTCATACATACCCATTGCTGCGGAACCATATGAGCGCATCGCGGACGGCAGGCTCAACCGGATGGCGCGGATAGTCCAACTCACGAATGGCTTTTGAGCAATCATAGTGCTGCATGTGCTGCAGTACTTCCACAAAGAAACCTGGGACGGGCGCCGGGCGCCGAAGCACGGTACGGAACGCCCAGTCACCGAGTTTTGATCCGTAGCGCGCAAGCTCAAACGGCACCGGAATCTTCGGCGCCGCCACGCCGGCTACCCGCGCCATCAATTCACCGAGTTCCTTTTGCGTCGTATTCCAATGGCCCAAAATATATCGCTCGCCGATGCGGCCACGCGTCGCTGCCCGCATCATCCCGTCCGCCACGTCGCGCACATCGATGGCATTCACCGGCGCCTGCACATAGGCCGGCATCAAGCGCTTGGCAATCATCACAATCTGCGCGCCGCTGGTCGGCTTGCTGTCATAGGGCCCATAACAGGCAGTGGGATTGACGACGACGACCGGCACGCCGTTCTTGGCCGCCTCCAGCATGGCGTCCTCCATCGCCGCCTTGGACATCAAATAGGGATTTGTTGAGAATCGTGTCGAAAAGGGACACGCTTCCGTCGCGAGCGTTCCCGATTCCTTCGGAAACCCGATGGTCGTCAACGTACTGGTAAAGATCACGCGTTGAACGT
>DATEPO010000201.1:0-2663 GCA_035273145.1 Nitrospiraceae bacterium | reverse complement strand
GTGTTCCAGCCCACGAATCGTCTGACTTCATTATCAGCGACTCGATCTTGTTGATCAACTGATGTACAGCCCCGGCACCGTGAGAAGATGTCCTTTACGGCTTCCAAGCTCACATAGGAAAACAAGTTGAGGCTACTCGTCCTCCTTACAGGAGCTCGTCGGAGAAACCGACATAGCCGTCGGTCACACGTCCGAATCCATAGTTGAACCATCCAAAGAAGCGGCCCAGCGGTCCTAGCGCCGCCGTCCTGATTCGCAGCAAGAGCGCCGAGAGCGCGGGGCTCAAGGTGAGCGCGTTGAAGGCTGAAATCACAACCGACACCGCGATGGTCACGGCGAAACGCGAGAATCAGTGCGATCATCACGACGGGGCCGGAGACTTCTTCCATCGCTTTGAGCGTCGCCTCCTTCGGCGTCATGCGTTCCTCGATGGGGCGCTCGACCGCCTGTCGAGCGCATACGAGCATGGTTCAGGAGAATGGCCTTCTGATTCGACATAGGTCGCCATACCAGTTCAACCTCGAAGATGGTGCGCTCCAATCGAGAATTTCATGAATCAGTGTGGAGCTCGGTAGGATGTCAACTCTATCCTCGTCGGTCTGTCGGACAAACAGATCCATAGAAGAGAACGATGAACGATGAGGGATGAATTAGGGATGGGAAAGGCTAACCGTGCAACGCGTACCTCTCCCCAGAAGGGACGGCACTGCGTTATACTGCCGCCGAGATGGCTTCGCTGACAGCGGAACAATTACTGCCCCTTATTCTGCCGTTCTGCACGAACGTGGACGTGGATATCGTTCGTGATTTCGTTCAGCGGATGGATGACGACTATCTCAATGAAATCGATCCGCCTCAGGTCGCTGCCCACATTCGCCTCGCGGCGCGGCTCGATCCCGATCATCCATCTCAAGCCGGGTTTACTCCTCGATCGGACGGATCGTTCGATCTCGTCGTCGTTGCCTACGATTATTTCTCCGAGTTCGCGGTCATCTGTGGATTGCTCGCCTCGTTTGGTTTAGACATCCGTGAGGGACGCATCTTTACATCGGCGGACCCGGTTACCACTCCACCCGCTCGTCGCGATGCCCGCCCCGTGCGTTCGCGTACTCCGCACAAGCCTGGTTTGGCGCGCAAGAAAATTGTGGATCTCTTTCACGTTCATCCGATGCCGGGGAGGATCTTCAGCGAGACGCATGCGCAACAGCTCGCACAGGAATTGGATCACATGGTGCGCCTGCTCGATGCCCAGCGTTTTCAAGAGGCACGGCATCGCGTGAACCGGCGGCTCATCGAAACCCTGGATCGCAGCCGCAGCCGGTTTACCGGCCTGCTCCATCCGGTGCGCATCGAGTTCGACAACCGTCAATCGCCGAACGATACCGTCATCGAGATCCGGTCGACCGACACGCCGGCCTTTCTCTATGCCTTTGCCAATGCGCTGGCCATGCGCGGCGTGTACATCCGGAAGGCGCGTTTTCAGCAAATCGGCGCCGAATTGCACGATCGTTTTTTCGTCCGCGGCCGACATGGTCGAAAAATTGAGGACGCATCGGATCAGCAAGAACTTCGGCTAACGGCGACATTCATCAAGCAATTCACACATTTTTTGACCTGGGCACCGGACCCCGCGAAAGCGCTCGATCACTTCGACCGCTTCCTCGATCAATTGTTGGAAGGCGGGCGAACCGGACGGGCCCTCGATTTTCTCAAAGAGCAAAAAACCCTGGCCACCTTAGCCCGCCTGCTCGGTACGAGCGATTTCTTATGGGAAGATTTTCTCCGTCGGCAGCACGCAAATCTGTTGCCGATGCTGGAGACCTATCAGCACCTGCCGTTGGTTCGACCGAAGACCGGCATGGTCCGCGAACTCCGGAAACGGATCGCCTCCGTCCGCAGCGATGAGCAGCGGCGGCGCGCACTCAATCAGTACAAGGACGAGGAGATGTTTCGGATCGATATGAAGCATCTCCTGGATCCCAATTCACTGTTGGTGGACTTTTCGAGGGGCTTGTCGGATCTCGCCGAGGTGGTGCTGGATCAAGCCATCCGTGACTGCCAGGCGAAGCTGTCCCATCCCTACGGCGCCGCGCGGCGTGAGGATGGCACGGCCTGTCCCTTTGCTGTCTTCGGGATGGGCAAGTTCGGTGGACGCGAGCTGGGCTATGCCTCCGATATCGAAGTGCTGTTCGTCTATGAGGGAGCCGGGACGACCACGGGCAAACAACCGCTGGAAAACAGCGAATACTTCGAGCGCTTGGCGCAGGAAATTCTCGGATGGATCGACGCCAAACAAGAAGGCATCTTCCACTTAGATGTTCGATTACGCCCGCACGGCAGTAAGGGATCGCTGGCGAACAGCTTCGCCGAAATCGAAGACTATTACAGCCCGGCGGGTCTCGCGGCGCCGTTCGAACGCCAAGCGATGATCAAGTTGCGCTACGTCGGCGGCGATGAAGCGTTAGGGCGAACGGTGGAAGCGCACCGAGATGCGTATGTCTATAGTAAACACATGTGGGACATCGACGTGGCGCTCGCCTTACGCCGGCAACAAGTAAAAGAATTCGTCGAGTCGAATCAGGTCAATATTAAATATAGCCCCGGCGGCCTGATCGACATTGAATACGGCGTGCAGTATCTCCAAGTCCAACATGGACATCGGC